>JALENJ010000008.1 GCA_022767445.1 Erysipelotrichaceae bacterium
ACTTGATGATAGTAGTTTAAGTGACGAACATGGTAGTCTTTCGCTACTTGTGGATATTTACGATAGAGTATCTTCATCAAGAATTCTACGATCTTACTTGCTGGTTTTCTGACGTAGTCCTTTGGCTTTGTGGTAATGACAAGCGTCTTTGTGCATCCCTGTTCTAAAGCACGCTCGATAGGTATCATCTTTGTGATACCACCATCCAACAGATTCTTACCACGATATTTTACAATCGCAGATGCGATTGGCAGTGCACATGTGCCCAATAGTATCTGCATACTATCATCCATTTGATCGATGCCATAGTACTCTGTTCGACCATCATCTAGTACATAACAACCAATTTCAATATTCGCTTTTTGATCTAGCAATGGTTGTATTGTCATATGTGCTTGTTTCTTTAGTACTTCATTAAACAAGCGACCATATGCCACAAAGTGTCCTTCTTTTAGCAGTGCTTGTAAACCTACAATGTCTGGAGCGATTGAGTAGTTTGTGGCTAAGTCATAGGCAATCTTTGTTTCATTTTGCCAATAGAGCGTTAGATATACCGCTCCTGATGAGATACCAACACCGTAATCAAATGTGATGTTGTTGTCGTTTAACCACTTTACAGCTCCTGCAGTGTACGCTCCGCGTATACCACCGCCTTCTAATACCAATCCTATTTTTTCCATATAACCTCTTTATCTTTATACTAATGGGATAAATACGTTTAATATTGCTCTAAATACACGTACAATCCAGACTGTCTTTCTTACATTTTCAACAGTGATTTCCTGTGAGTCTTTGAGTGCTTCTAGGAAATTCTGTTTCATCATAAGTATACTATCTGTTTGATACATGAGTACACCATTTTCAAAATGTAGGAAGTAACTGCGATAATCTGTATTTGCAGTTCCTACAATGCCAAATTTATCATCCATGACGATATTTTTAGCATGGTTAAAGCCTGGTGTAAATTCATAGATTTTAACACCATTTTCAACCAAATCCGCATAATGTCCTCTCGTGATTTGGAAAACAAGTTTTTTATCTGGGATATGCGGGGTTAAGATGCGCACATCAACACCATTCTTTGCTGCCATCTTCAATGCTGCTTTCATCGACTCTGTCAGAATTAAATATGGAGCGTCGATATAAACATATTTCTTCACATGATGAATCATGTTTAGATGCATGTTCAGTGCTAGAGTTTCCTCATCCGTAGGTGTATCGGAATATGGTTGATAATATCCCCTTGTATCTTGTACATTAGAATATTCAATGTGATATCTTTCATAATCAATGTATTCGGATGGATCATGTAAGTATGTATACATACCTAGAAACATGCATGTAAATGACCATACTGCTTCTCCTTCAATCATGATTGCACTATCTTTCCAATAGCCAAAACGTTGATAGCGATTGATATATTCATCCGAGATATTCACACCACCTGTAAAGGCGATACGATTATCGACAACTGTAATCTTGCGATGATCTCGATTGTTCATCAAAGCCGCAAGAGAAGGACGTATCTTATTGAAGCGATATGTTTCAATCCCTACTTTCCGCAGATGTTGATCAAAGTGAATTGGGATATCCAACCCACCAAAATCATCGTAGATTAATACAACTTGTACTCCTTCATCCACTTTCTTCTTTAATAGAGTGATTAAATCATTTAACATCCATCCTTGATTGATGATGAAATATTCAAGGAAGATGAAGTGTTTCGCTGACTGTAATGCTTTCTTAAATACTGGATACCATTCTTCTCCACTAGAAAAGTAAGTACTCTTTGTATTTTGATATACTGGGAAACCAACACCAATTCCATAGCGTAACATCTGTGTAGCATCCTCATCCTTGATATCATCTAAGATGCTTTCATCTGGATGTAACATCTTCGCTAGCGTTCTAGATGCTTGTATGGTTCCATTGCGTAGCTTCTTTGGAACCTTGCGGTTTCCAGTGATTAAGTACAGTGGGATGCCAATGATAGGAGCTGCTAATACAAGTAATAACCAACCAATCTTATAGGATGGATCATTCTTGCGATTAATAATATAGACAGCAATCATAATCGCAAGAACATTGATAAATGGCATCGCTCTACTATAAGCGGCTGAACTATAAAATAAAAATATGAAAAACCCAAGTTGTAGTAATACAAGTGGGATAACAATCATCAATCTACCTGTAATAAATCTCCATAGTTTCTTCATATGCTTATTATAACAAATACTAATTTACAATAGAATCCGATATATCTTTTTCACTTTTTCTCCTCGTCGATATAGCCAGTGGTATTTTGGAACATTTACAATGCCAACAAGTTGTCCGTGTAATGCTTGAATTGTTTTATCGCTTGCGATATTCTCTGGTGAGCAAGTGACAAACAAAGATGTAAAATTCAACTCATGTTTTGCGATATACAATAATACTTTACATGCATGGTAAGCATAATGATTTCCTCTATATGCTTCGTAGATACGATATCCGATATGTCCTGCATAGTATAGTTCTTCACTCATGCCCATTCGGATATCGCATTCCCCCACACATATATCACTTCCATGTTCAAAGATACCAAAGGTAATAGACTTTGGCTTCCGATTAAAGAATGATGTTGGTTCAATTTCTACGACTTTTAAATCAACGATATCCGATTGATAACATGCATTCTTTTTCATACAAAATCACCTATAGCTTCTCTTTTATGATATATATTGGTCTGTTTTTAACTTCCATGTAGGTCTTAGCTAGATATTGGCCAATCACACCAATGGAAAGTAGTTGAAGTCCTGAAGCTAGTAGAATGATACAAACAAGAGATGGCCAACCAGCAGTTGGGTCACCAAACATCAATTTGCGTATCACAACAAATATGATCATCAAAAGCGATATGATACAAAACAGTAAGCCAACAAAGGAAGAAAATGATAACAGCACTGTCGAATATGTTGTTAGAGCATCATATGCATATCCCCAAAGTTGCCATATGGAGCACTTAGAGTCACCGGAGCGATGTGGTTGGCTATCGTAGGTAATCCATTTTGTGGTAAAGCCTACCCAGCTAAAGATACCCTTGGAGAAGCGATTTTTCTCACTAAGGGATAATATCGCATCTACTACCTGTCTTTTCATCAAGCGGAAGTCTCGTGCACCCTCAACAATCTCCGTCTTTGAAAAGCAGTTAATGATCTTATAGAAAAGCTTTGCACATAAGGAACGTATCTTTGGATCGCCTTCACGTTTATTACGACGTGTTGCGACTTGGTCGTATCCTGCTTTTAGGGACTCTAGCATCTGTGGAAGTAGAGTTGGTGGATCTTGTAAATCAACATCCATGACCGCCACCAAATCACCCTCAGCGTTTTGTAATCCTGCATAGATGGCAGCTTCCTTACCAAAATGGCGTGAGAAAGATAACAGCTTCACTCTTCGATCGATACGATTGAGTTGCTTTATCTCCATGAGTGTTCCATCACTTGAACCATCATCCACATATAGCAGTTGAAACATGATTGCATGTTCCTTCAGGTATCCTTCAATTTTACGAAACTCTTCATAGAAGTAACGGATATTCTCTTCCTCGTTATAGCATGGTATGACAACGCTTAATAGTTTTGGCATGTGTTCTCCCTTTCTTTTTTATAGTATAACACTGCTAAAACTGAAAGAAAAAGAAGTAACCTGGTTAAAGATTACTTCTGCTAATACATTAGTCTGCTGTCTTTTCAGCGATTTGTGTATAGATATCGCGTAACTGTTGTTTTTGATCATCGCTTAATTGCTTGTCTGGATCATTCTGCGGAATTTCAAAGTTATCCACAAGTGATACATGGAAATCTGTAATCTTTCCATCTTTCACACCGATGATAGCCGGTACATAGAAACCCTTTTCACCCTTGGAGTCAACTTCAAGGACAGGATCGATATATTCTAGTAACTTTGCATATTCATCTCTTTCGACACGTTGTGATGCGTCTACGTAGTAGATTGTTAAATTAAGTTCCTTTGCGACTTCATTTAATTCAGGCACAGCACGGTTGCACCATTGACAAGTGTCATATCCATAATACAGGATACCTGTTCCGCCTTCTTCAAACATACGAAGGGATTCTCCGAGTGTGATTTCCTGGAAATTCGCAACATCCCCACGAATCCATTGATAACCAGACATATCTGCCTGTGTTGAATTTAATGTGATTGGGTTTGTGATTGTAATACCACTCTTAGTCGTAGTATTTGTATCTTCTGTCTGTGTGGAAGATGTGTTGTTGTTTGTGCTTGTATTTGTGTTTGTAGTTGTGCTTGTTTGTTTATTTGTGCATCCTACAAGCAATAAACTTGCTAGACATACGGATAAAACTTTTTTCATCATTTACCTCGTTTCTTTGGTGTTAGTATATCATGTCGTGGGTGTTTACGCTATTTTCTGAACCTCAACCAAGTGATAGAGGGATTCAATCTTCTCTCTTGTGGCCATTCCTTTTGAGTATGCTGTCGCTGATCCACAAGATGCCCCAAAGCGGAAACTATCCACAACATTTCTTGTTCGATTGTATTCCATTAAGAAGCCTGCAACCATGGAATCACCTGTACCAACTGTATTAACTGTCTTCTTTGGATCAAGGACACCACATTCAAAGACACCTTCATTACTAGCGAGTACTGCAGGACCTTCAGAATCTAGAATAATCACATTCTCAATGTTCTTCTGATGTAATTCGTTGGCTGCTTTTGCCATATCTAGCTTTGATTGAACTGGATAGCCAACGACCTCTTCACATTCTTCCTTGGTTAACTTTAGTAGGAAGATATCTGTCTCTAACATCTTTTTAACAATCGTTGTGTCTGTATCAAGAACGACTTTAACACCCTCTTGTTGGAGTTGATGCAAGATCTCTACAACATGATCAATCGTATACTCTGGAGTATTCCCTGCTAGTACGAATACATCATTTTCATAGAGAGCTTTTAACTTCATCGAAAGATTATCTAAATCTTTATCCTGGATGTATGGACCACATGCATTCATGTTTGTATCTTTATCACCAGTGCACTTTACATTGATACGTGTATTACCATCAATGTATGTAAAACTTGGACGGATATCCTGATACTTCGTCAATAGACTGATATAGAAATCTTTGGTAAATCCACCAAGAAAACCGAATGCACGAGAAGGGATTCCTAAGTTGCTTAATACAATGGAGATATTAATACCTTTTCCACCTGCTTCATAGTACTCTAGGCTTGCACGGTTTGTTTTCCCATCTTCGATGGGTTTATCAAATTCCATGTAGTAGTCTAAAGAAGGGTTTAGTGTACATGTACAAATCATATTAAGCCTCTGTAACGTTCTTGATGATTGTTAAGATCACTTGAATAGAAGTCTCTAATTCATCTAATACACAGTACTCAAATCGTCCGTGGAAGTTTCCTCCACCGCAGCCAATATTTGGACATGGTAGCCCCATAAAGGATAGCTGAGCTCCATCTGTACCACCACGTACTGGCTCATTTAGGATTTCAAGTCCTAGCTCTTCCATAGACTTTTTAGCAATCTCAACTGCCTTTGGTTGTTTCTCTAGAACTTCCTTCATGTTGTGGTAACTATCTTTGATGGTGATGGAAGCTGTTGAATCACCATACTCAGCGTTAATTGTCTTAACTGCTTCCATCATGAGATTCTTTTTCTTCTCTAGTTTTGCGTAGTCATGATCACGGATGATATATTCAAGTTCTGCACTTTCAACATCACCTTTCATGTCATGTAGATGGATAAATCCATCTCTACCTGCAGTGTGTTCTGGTGTTGCGTATGCAGGCATCATAGCCTGATATTCACAAGCTACATTGGCTGCGTTGATCATACGATCTTTCGCTTCACCTGGATGAATGGATACACCTTTAAATGTAACGACAGCACTTGCCGCATTAAATGTTTCATCAGATAACTCACGCACTGTTCCACCATCCATCGTATAGGCAAACGACGCACCGAATTTCTTAACATCAAAGAAGCGAGGACCATTCCCAATCTCTTCATCTGGTGTAAATCCAATCGCAATTTCACCATGCTTTACTTCAGGATGATCATGCAAGTATACAAGAGCTTCCATGATGGATGTGATACCTGCTTTATCATCTGCACCAAGCAGTGTACTTCCATCTGTTACCATCAAGCGTTTTCCCTTTAGATCTTTCATCCAAGGAAAGCTATCCATGGATAAAGTTACCTCATCATTTAGCTTGATGTCATTGCCATCAAAGTTTTCAATGATGCGTGGATTTACATTCGTACCACTAAAGTCAGGTGCTGTATCCATATGCGCAATAAAGCCAATTGTATCAACCACTTTATTCGTATTGGATGGAAGTTTAGCATATACATAACAATGTTCATCAACCTCAACATTCTGTAAACCAAGTTCCTTGAGTTGACTCACAAGTAAGTTTGCTAAGTTAAATTGTTTTTGTGAGGATGGTGTAACTGCCTCATTATTTGGGTCGGATTGTGTATCAATCTTACAATATTCAATAAGTCTTTCTTCTGCTTTCATCATATTCTCCTTTAGTTATTTAAAAATGAATGTTCATATTGGATACCAGTTTTAACTTGTTCCAATGTTTTTGTATCGCACAGTGTTTCAACGATCTTTAATGCGAAATCAATCGCTGCACCCATACCACGTCCTGTGATTAGATTTCCATCTTTGATGGCGAGTACTTGTTGATAGTATCCACCAAACCCATCTTCATCAAAGGTTGGATAACAGGTGTACTTTCTATCCTTCAGAAGTCCTAAATGTCCAAGGATAGATGGTGCTGCACAAATTGCACAGGATAGTTTTCCGGATTTAAAGTGTTCTTCGTATAACTGTTTTAATCTTTGATTCTTTTCAAGATTTTCTGTACCTAATTTTCCACCTGGTAATATCATGACATCATAGTCATTCTGAAAATCTTGAAATAAGATATCTGCTTGTATCTTAACTTGATGCGAAGTCGTTACCGTTAGCGTATCATTCATCGATATCATATCTACCTGTAAACCTGCTCTACGTAAGATATCCACTGTAATTAGACCTTCACATGTTTCAAAGCCATCTGCCATAAAAATTGCACACTTCATATATAACCTCCACATGGACTTGCAAGTAGTATTATACACCCTACTTTGGTGTTATCTTCTATCCTAGCTTTCTTCTTTCAACAACAAGTCGAACTTGATTGAAGTCATTGCTGGTAAGTCCTTTACTTTCAAATTCCACTTCGCCATCTTGGTGATCGTAGGGATCGTTGTAGCGATATTTCTTAGGGACAGAGAGTTCCTTTTGGAATTCTTGATTGGCGATCATACGGAATGGGTCAATATTTCCAAAGTAGAACTCATATAGTTCTTCATTTCCCTCTATATAGGCAAAACCTCCATACGCACAGTCTACATAGATCCATCCATATGGTTCCATATAGATCTTTGCCCAATCATGTGCGCCTGCAGTTTGTTCACCAACATACCAACCACTTTGCCAACGTGCAGGTATACCTGCATATCTACATAGTGTAATAAACAACAATGTCTTTACACCACAATCTCCTACTTTTTGATTCAAGGCAAACATTGGGATATTCGATATTGTAAAGTAATCAGGCATGTATGCATACTTGACATCAACTGCACAATATCGATAGAACTTCTTGGCAATGATTGCTGGATTGGTTTCGTTACCAATTAAGTATTTTGCTAAGACTTTTATATCTTCTGTAAAGCGAATATGTGGATACTGTTCTTCAATATCATTTTCATAACATAGTTCTCTTACAATCTTTGGATTTACATTGATATAACGTGCTTGTATATCATAGGAAAAGTCTGTGATAAAGTCATGATTTTCTAGCATCTTTTCTTGATATACAACACTTCTAGCACTGTTTTCTTCATCTATGCTTGCATGCTCACTGACTTGATGTATTTCAATATTAGAAATACATGGATCTGTTGTAATCAGCGGCATGTGTACTAATACATTTTCTTTTTGAAATACATCATCATGTATATGTAATTGTTGTCTTACATGAATATGGTATTTCACACTGCCGTGTTTTTTCATATCATGCATGACTTCTTCTTTTTCGTTGTTGACTGGAAGTTTATGCGTTAATCTTGCTTGTATTTGGGGATAGGTTTTCTTTAGGCTTTCAAAAGAGGCGTCTTGTAGGTGTATCTTTCCATTGCGATATCCCCACAACATTCCATGATTTAGACGCCACTTTTGTAGTTCATTAAGTGTAAAATCAGGAATCTCTTCTTGTATACATGCAAGCATACTTTCTTCATCTAGATGATAATCATCCTCTAATCTTTCGATGATTTCTAACTCTAGTTGTAGTCTCTGTTTTAGAAAGTCTGGTGTATCTTCATCTAAGTATTGTTGGATTAAGCTTCTAACAAGTTGGAAATCACCAACTTCTTTGGCTTTTCTTACATCATTAGGTAATTCATATATCAGGTAGTTTAAATCAACCATAGGCTCTCCTTTTTCAGCTATTATACTACGTAAATAAAAACCACGAAAATCGTGGTTACTTCGTATTGATTATTTTATCTACCATCTGTTGGAGTTGTTTGACATTTTCTTCTTCAAACCATGGATTCTTTTTAAACCATCTAAAGTTGAGTGGACTTGGATGTACGGTCGGAAAATACTTTGGTAGGTATTCTTTGTAGTTTCTAACGGTTTCCGTTAGATTCTTCTTTTTTGTATCGTGTAAGTAGTAGTCAATTGCGTATTTTCCAACTAATAGTGTTAGTTGGATGTTTGGCATCTGTGCAAGTAGTCTTTCATGATACTCTTGAGCGATGAATTTGCGTGGTGGTAAGTCTCCTGTTTTTCCTTTTCCAGGGTAATACAAGTCCATAGGTAAGATAGCAATTTCATCGCCATAAAACTGTGTATCACTGACATTCATCCATTTGCGAAGGCGCTCTCCAGAAGCGTCGTCAAATGGAATCATCGTTCTTTCCACATGAGATCCTGGAGCTTGTCCGATAATTAATATCTTTGCGTTTGGATGTACTTGTAGGATTGGATAGACTCCTTTTTCTGTATAGGATTGATTGCGACTATCTTGTTTGAGTTCTTCCATAATATCTTCTAGTTTCATATGTTTACCTTCCAAAAGAAAATCCCGTTATCTTTCGACAACAGGATCCATCTTTTACATTTCTGATTCAATCTTTCCGATTTCTCTTGCATGTCTGCGGCGGTCAATTTCCGTCAGATACTTTTTACGAATGCGGATATCTTCAGGTGTAATCTCTACCAACTCATCATCGTTGATAAACTCAATCGCACCTTCCAATGTTAGGATACGTGGTGGAACAAGCTTCATCGCTTCATCGTTACCGGTGGAACGAACTGCAGTCATCTTCTTGTTCTTGATTGGGTTAACACCCATATCCATATTCTTAGCGGATACACCGATAATCATTCCTTCATATACAGGTGTTTGTGCACCGATAAATAACTGTCCACGTTCCTGGATATTCCATAATGCGTATGTCATTGCACTACCTGTCTCAGTAGAGATAAGAGCACCATTTTCACGCTGAGGAATTTCACCCTTAAATGGTTCATAGCCATCTAAACGCTGTACCATTGTACCTTCACCATGTGTCATATTGATGAAGTCGGATCTAAATCCGATTAGACCACGTGTAGGACACTTATAAGTGATACGTGTATATGTTCCAATCTCTTCCATATCCGCAAGCAATCCCTTACGTACATTTAATGAGGAGATAACAGAACCAGAATATTCTGTAGGTACATCAATGACAACTTCCTCAATAGGCTCACAAGTAACACCATCAATCTTCTTCATGATAACCTGTGGACGAGATACGGCAATCTCAAATCCTTCACGACGCATTTGTTCAAGTAGGATTGTTAAATGCAATTCTCCACGACCAGATACTTTAAATGTATCTGTGGAATCTGTATCTTCAACCTTTAAACCTACGTTAACTTCCAACTCTTTATCTAATCTTTCACGGATATTACGTGAAGTAACAAACTTACCAACTTGTCCTGCAAATGGAGAGTCATTCACCATAAAGTTCATGGAAAGTGTTGGCTCTTCAATCTTGATCATTGGCATTGGATCTGGTGCACCTTGTGGGCAGATTGTATCACCGATATTGATATCAGGAATACCAGAAATCATACAGATTTCACCACACTGGATCTCATCTGCAGGTACACGGCTCAAACCCTTATAAACGAAGATCTGATTTGTCTTACCAGGATGTACGCTACCATCCGCATTGCATACTGTATATGCAGAAGATGCCTTCAAAGTTCCCTTATAAACACGACCGATACCTAAACGACCAATATAATCATCGTATGCAAGTGCACTAATCTGCATTTGTACAGGTTCATCAATCAAGTTAGGATATGCTTGTGTATGATGAATAATTGTCTCAAATAGTGGGACGATATCCTCATTTGTATCTTCTTGTTGATAACGAACAATACCCTCTCTTGCGGTACCGAATAGGATTGGGAAATCCAACTGATCATCGGTAGCGTTCAATTCGAGGAATAACTCGTATACTTCATCGATAACCTCGTTTGCACGAGCATCTTGTTTATCCATCTTATTAATTAATAGGATAGGTTTTAGTCCAGCCTCTAATGACTTCTGTAGAACGAAACGTGTCTGTGGCATAGGACCCTCAGCAGAGTCTACCAACAGAATAACGGTGTCTACTGTTTTGATAATACGCTCAACTTCGGAAGAGAAGTCGGCATGGCCTGGAGTATCTACAATATTAATCTTATAGTCCTTATATGTTACGGAACAGTTCTTTGAATAAATTGTAATTCCTCTTTCACGTTCTAGGTCGTTAGAGTCCATAATACAGTCAACAACCTTTTCGTTGTCCTTGAATACATGGCTCTGTTTTAAGAACGCATCAACAAGTGTTGATTTTCCTGCATCGACGTGTGCAATTACTGCAATGTTAATAATCTTCTGATAATCCATCTTCTCTTCACCTTCTCTTAAGCATAAGCGGATAAATTATATATTTTATAAGCACAAATTACAACCCAAACCCTCTGTTTTCCATTGACTCAGCTAGCTTGCGTTGGTATAATACTTTAGCAAACGCACCAGTGGTGGAATCGGCAGACACGTACGCTTGAGGGGCGTATGAGGCAACTCGTGCAAGTTCAAGTCTTGTCTGGTGCACCAGTTTAAAATCAAACCCGTTCAAACGGGTTTTTTATTTTTATTTCTCTAATTTATTTGACATGAAGTTTCATCGTTTGACTCAATTTCAATATTGAATTCTATTTGTGATAAATCTATCATATTTACTTGCAGGAGGGGAAACTCATGAAACAGAAATTAATTCCGGCAGTTGCTTTCACGATGGCTTTAACAATTGCTGGCTGCTCAAAACCTGCTACTTCAGCAAGTTCAGCAGATAATAAAGAAGCGATCAAAACAGATTACGATGTTGTTGTCGTAGGTGCCGGAGGTGCAGGCCTTACGGCAGCGATCACAGCAGCAGAAAACGGAGCTTCCGTCGTAGTTTTAGAAAAACAAGGAACTATCGGTGGTAACACTGCATTATCCGGTGGTGAAATCGCGGCACCTGGCAACTGGCTCCAACAGGAACAAGGCATCGAAGATAGCGTAGAACTATTCTACGAAGATGTTATGAAAGGTGGCGACTACAAGGCAAACCCTGAGTTAGTACATAAACTCGCAGAGAAAGCACTAGACGCCGCAACATGGTTACGTGACGATATCCACGTTGAATTCGAAGATAAGATGTTATTCTTCGGTGGTCACAGTGTCATGCGCTCACTAGTACCAAATGGTGAAACTGGTGTGGAAATCATCAAAAAGCTAAAAGCCAAAGCAGATGAATTAAACATCACAGTTCTAACAAATACGAAAGCAGAAGAACTTGAAAGCACAGACAACACAGTGACTGGCGTAAAAGCGAGCACAAAAGATGGTGATTTAACATTCACAGCCACGAAGGGTGTCGTACTAGCAACAGGTGGCTTTGGCTCAAATATTGAAATGCGTAAAGAATACAATCCAGAGATGGACGAAAAGATTCTATCTACATGTTCTCCAGGAAGCACTGGTGATGGTATCACGATGGCAGAAAAACTAAACGCTGCTACAGTTGATATGTCATACATCCAAACATATCCAACATGTGATATCACTTCAGGTACCCTACTCTATGTTGGTGACGTACGCTTAGCTGGACGTTCCATCTTAGTAAACAAAGAAGGCAAACGTTTCGTTGAAGAACTAGAACGTCGTGATGTAATCTCCAAGGCTGTCACAGAACAAACAGGCGGTGTTTCCTACATGTTCTGGGATGAAAGCGCAATGGAAGCTTCCGGTGTTAAAGATGCACATCCAGAAGAATATGAAAAGCTCATCAAGGACAAACATCTTGTTAAGGCAGACACAATTGAAGAGGCCGCAGAATTCTTCGATATCGATGCGGATAATCTAAAGAAGACAGTTGCAAATTACAACCAATACTGTGCCGATGGCAAAGATCTAGAATTCAACAAGCGTGGAGATCTTGTTCCATTTGGCGAAGGTCCATACTATATTATGGTATCTCAACCAGCAGTACACCACACAATGGGTGGTCTTGTTATCAACACAAATGCTGAAGTTCAAGATACAGATGGTAACACAATCAAGGGACTATATGCTTGCGGAGAAGTTACAGGTGGTATCCATGGTACAAACCGTTTAGGTTCTGACGCTATCGCAGATATTATCGTATTCGGTAAAGTTGCAGGCGAACAGGTATCTAAATAATTGCACATACATGCATAACAAAAAGCGAGTGAAATACTCGCTTTTTGTATGTCATACTGTTAACACTATTTCTTTGTATAAAGTTGATCTGCCTCTTTTGGTCCAAGACTACCCTGTGGATACGTATAGATTGGTAAATCGGCGTCTATATACATCTGCTTTAATGTATCAATATACTGCCAACTTCTTTCGATGAGTTCCCACTTGCTAAACCAAGAACCATCGCCATCCATACATGCATGTAACATGCGTTCATAGGCTTCTGGTGTATTTAACTTGAAGATCAGATTACAGTTTTGGCAGAAATCCATCTGTGCTTTTGTAATACTATCCTCACCTGGCGTCTTGATGTTAAATTCAAGATATACACCTTCGGTTGGTTGTATCTTAATCACAAGTACATCTGGATCGACATCATCACGTAGTGACTTAAACGTGATCTTTACGACGATCTCACGTCTTTCCATTTTCTTACCAGTGCGGATATAGAAAGGCACACCCTGCCATCGATCCGTATCGATAAATAGCTTTAATGCCGCAAAAGTCTCTGTCTTTGAGGCAGGATCGATATGCATCTCTTGTCGATAACCTTCATACTGTCCCTTTAGAAGTGTATCCTTGATATCCACCTGATCAAGTGGTCTAAGATGTCTTAACACTTCTAATTGTTGAGTGTTGATATCTCCATGTGGATCATCGACAGCCACAATACTCATAATCTGTAACAGGTGGTTTTGTACCATATCTTTTAGTGCACCCGCATGGTCATAATAGTTACCACGTGTTTCAACACCAACCTCTTCGAGTGCGGATATCTCTACACTATCGATATTCTCTTTATTCCAAACATTTGCGAATAGTAGATTCGCTTCACGGATTGTTAGGATGTTACGTACCATCTCTTTGCCAAGATAGTGATCAATGCGATAAACATGATCTTTTCCAAAGAGTCTTTCCAGTTTTTCACTGAGTACTTTCGCACTTGAAAGTGTTGCGCCAAATGGTTTTTCAAGCACGATTTTTGGTTCATGAATATTCTTGAGTGAAGAGAAACCATCTGTAATCACATTAAAGAATTCAGGTGATACTGCATAGTAAACAACATGATTGCTTGTTGGATTTTTTTCATAGTAGTCATCCAACAATTGATACAAAGATAAATCTGTAAAGTCCATACGGAAATAATGAATATGTGTAAAGAACTGTTCTAGGGCTTGATCTTTGACTTTCACTTGCGCAAATTCAGTAATCCATGGTTCTACAATCTTGTGATAATCCTCAGATGTATATTCACGTCTACCAATTGCGGTAATCATAAAATCTTCCGGTAACTCTTTTTTGATATACAGGTTATACATCGCAGGCATTAATTTACGATATGATAAATCACCTGTACCACCAAATATCGTTAAATTAAATTGACTCATTTAGCACCCCACTCATGATGTTCAAATCCCTCTTTATCAATTCTTTGGTATGTATGTGCACCAAAGAAATCACGCTGTCCTTGAATTAGATTTGCGCCAAGATTTTCAGCAGTCAACTGATTGATATAAGTTAAAGCCGCTGTAAATACAGGTAGTGGTAAATCAATCGCATCAATAATTACTTTCTTTAAGTCTGATGTGTATTGATCAACATCCTGTTTGATGGATGGATAGAGTAATAAATCATCTGCACCATCATCATATGCATGCATGATTCTCTGCAAGAGCTTTGCTTGTATAATACAACCAGCTCTAAAGATCGATGCGATCTCTTTGAGGTTTAAATTCCATGCATACTTACTAGAAGCATCTCTATACAGATTAAATCCCTGTACGAATGCGATCGTCTTAGCGAGTTGATATGCATTATGAATCTGTTCAACGGTAATGTTTGTAGTTTTTTGTTGGTTTGCTTGAACATATGCTTTACGCAAATCAATTTGATTTGACATGATACGTGCTTGATATGCGGAAGTTAGTAAGGATGCGTTATATTCTTGGCGCAATGCCTCAATACTGGTCCAGCGACCAGTACCCTTATTTCCTGCAACATCCAAGATCATATCTACCAAGTCATTTTCTGTTACATTATCTTTCTCACGTAATACAGTGACTGTAATATCAACAAGATAACTTTGTACCTCACCTTGATTCCAAGCCTCTAATGTACTAGCAATCTCCCCATTTGTATATCCAAGTGTATATTTCAGGATGAGATAAGTCTCCGCAAGTAGCTGCATATCCGCATACTCAATGCCGTTATGAACCATCTTTACGTAGTGACCACTACCCTCTGGTCCAATATATGTACAACATGGATCTTTATCCTTCTTTGCGGAGATATCTGTCAATATCTTAGCGATAGAAGCGTAAGCTTGTTTATCTCCTGATGGCATGATACTAGGTCCATGTAATGCGCCTTCCTCACCACCTGATACGCCAACACCAAAGTAATGAATACCTAGTTGTTGTAAGTCTTTATCTCTGCGGTTTGTATCCTCAAAGTAGGAATTACCACCATCCATAATGATATCCCCAGCAGATAGCAGTGGTTTTAGTTGTTCAATGACCGCATCCACTGGTTTACCCGCTGGTACCATCAAAAAGATACGACGTGGTTTCTCTAGTGATGCGATAAAATCTTCGATTTTCTCAAAGCCAGAAAAGCTTGGAATATTCTCATCAATCAATAATTGTGTGCGATCAAAGCTACGATTATAACCACTGACACGATAGCCATGATTCAACATATTCAAGGCAATATTCTTGCCCATAACACCTAATCCAATAACACCAATATCACTCATTTTTATACACTCCTTACGACAATAGATACTGCTTCAGGTACACTGACTGTACCTGTTTCTTTTTGTACATATCCATCTTTGATCGGTAATACACTCAATGTATTTGTAAAACGATTTGCGACAATAATTTCATTATCAACGATGATGAAATCACGTGGATGTTGACCAGCACACGATTCAACTTGTACACGCTTGACATTCTTGCCATCCACGTGAATCACACTAATTACATCCTGTGTTCTTGTAGATACATATAGATAATCATCCCTCAAGCGTATCGCAGCTGTATCCTTTACATGACTAAGATGATTCTCTAATAATTCTTCGCTTGCGACAATCTGTTTTGTCTGCATGTCCACAACATAAAGCAGATTGCTTAACTCACCTACAACATAGAGGAACTTTTCATCTTTCGAGAATACACCATGACGAGGTCCTGCGCCTTCTTCAAATTTGATTTCATCAACAATATCAAAATCCTTATTTAAGATCATAATCTTATCTAAGAATAAACATGGCACAAGATACTTATCCTGATAAGTCAGTACCTGATGACAACCTGCCTTCTGCTTGATCAATGTCTTTTTGATCAGCTGTAACTTTTGGTTTTCAAACTTAAGAAGAGTTGCTGTACCACCATGATAGTTTGCGGTAAATAGCAGATTATCATTGGTACCGATATAACAGGAAGTACGTTCCTCAAAAACGATAGAATCAATTAAATTACCATCATAGTCAAATACACCTACACCTGAACCTGTTTCAAGGTCACAGGCAGCCGCAATGTAATTGTCTATCATTGTCAAATATTTTGGATTCTTTACTTTCGCAAATAAAGAAATGTTACTTAGTTGTTTGTCCTTATAGGTGAATTGATAAATACCTTCACTTTGGTTGGATGTATATGTTCCTACATAACCAATATAGTCCATAATCAACCTCCTTCTTGGCAACATTGTAGCACAGGAGTACAATTCTCTATTTCTCTATGCCCTCAATATCTTTGGTTGTGAATGATATTGTTATAGGTGATCATTCACAATATAAAAAGGTATCAATCTAAGTTGAGAAGTCACTCTCATCTATGATTGATACCTATGCTAAGTGTTACAAAATTTCCTTGCTCTTTGCAAGAGAGGATGCGATGACTTTATCCATGTCATAGTACTTATACTCACCAAGTCTACCACCGAAGATAATATTCTCTTCTTTTTGGCTTAACTCCTTATATGCTTGATATAGTTTGTTGTTTTTCTCATCATTGACAGGATAGTAAGGTTCATCCCCTTGGGTCCACTCTGAACTGTACTCTTTACTGATCACTGTCTTTGGTAAATCCTTACCTGCTTCATCTTTGCCAAATGTAAACCATTTATGTTCAATAATACGTGTCCATGGTGTCTCTTTATCTGTGTAGTTGACTGCCGCATTTCCTTGGAAATTTGGTATATCTAATAACTCGTTTTCAAAACGTACAGAGCGATATTCCAAAGTACCCAAAGAGTAGTTGTAATACGCATCAATTGGACCAGTATATACAACCTTATCCGCAAGAGAATCATACTTTTCTTTCTCTTGGAGATAATCGACATTACAGATAACATCAATACCTTCAAGTAAGTTTTCTATTAACTTTGTATAACCACCTACAGGAATGCCTTGATATAAGGCATTGAAATAGTTGTTATCATATGTGAGTCGTACTGGTAGGCGTTTGATAATAAACGCTGGTAGCTCCTTACAAGATCTACCCCATTGTTTTTCTGTATATCCTTGAATCAGCTTCTTGTAGATATCAACACCAACAAGGGAGATTGCTTGTTCCTCTAGGTTTTTTGGATCTGTAATCTTGGCTTCTTGTCGTTGTTGTTCAATCTTTTCAGCAGCTTGTTGTGGAGTAACAACACCCCACATACGATTGAAGGTATACATATTGAAAGGTAGTGAGTACAACTCACCATGGTAGTTGGCGACTGGTGAGTTGGTAAAGCGATTGAAGGTAATAAACTGCGTGATGTAATTCCATACTTCTTCATCATTTGTGTGGAAGATATGTGCACCATACTCATGTACATCAATGCCTTCTACCTTTTTGGTATAGATGTTACCAGCGATGTGGTCTCTTTTCTCTATCACAAGTACTTTTTTACCTTTGGCTTTTGCCTGTTGGGCAAATACGGCGCCGTATAGACCTGAACCTACAACTAAATAATCATATTTCTTCATGGGTTATGCACCATATTTTTCACGGATGATATCCGCAACTTTCCCAACGATTTCTTGACAGATTTCATCTGTTTCTGCCTCTGCCATCACACGAAGTAATGGTTCTGTTCCACTAGGTCTAACTAAGATTCTGCCATTGCCATTGAGTTGTTGTTCAACTTCCGCAATTGCCTTATGTACTTGTTCATCATCCATAACACAAGTCTTATCAGTAACTTTTACATTCACTAATAACTGTGGATAGATATGTAAGCCCTGGCATAGTTCAATGATGCCCTTACCAGTCTTTTGCATAACTTCTAATACGGATAAGGCAGTTAGAAGTCCATCCCCTGTTGTTGCGTGTTGTTTGAGGATGATGTGTCCACTTTGTTCACCACCGATGGCATAGTCATCACGGAACATTACTTCAGAGACATACTTATCTCCTACCTGTGTTTGTTCTACTTTGATACCTTCTTTTTCCATGGCTTTAAAAAGACCTAAGTTTGCCATAACAGTTGTGACGATGGTGTCGTTTGTTAGTGTACCTTGATCACGTAAGTATTTACCTACGATGTATAACATGAAATCGCCATTGACAAGTTGTCCATCTGGGCGAATCATAATCTGTCGATCCGCATCACCGTCAAAAGTCAGTCCGATATCATAGCTTCCCTTCGCCATGATTTCAGCAAGTCCTTCAGGATGAGTTGAACCACAATCTGTATTGATGTTTGTGCCGTTTGGTTGATCATGGAATACGGTAACACTAGCACCTAGTCTTTCGAGTGCTTTCTTGGCAGTGAAGGATGATGAACCGTTTGCACAATCCATCGCAATCTTAAAGCCACTTAAGTCTAATGGGAATTCTTTTGTGACCCATGTAAGGTATTCTTCAATTCCCTGTGGATAGGCAATGACTTTGCCAATGTTTACTTCTGTGCGATATGGTATTTCTTCTTTGCCATCGATGTAATCTTCAATGAGTCCTTCAATATCACCGGATAGCTTAAAGCCATCGTTAGAGAAAACCTTAATTCCATTATCGTAGTAAGGATTATGACTTGCGGATATCATCGCACCACACGCAAAGCCATTCACCTTTGTCAGTTGGCAAATCATTGGAGTTGGGCAATAACCTGCTAAGTATGCATCACAACCCTCAGAAGTAATACCCGCAGCCAAAGCATTTTCAAACATATCACTGGATAGACGTGTATCTTTCCCAATCAGAATCTTTTGTTTTCCTTGTTTGCTGAAGTAGTAACCTAAGTATCTACCTACTTGAAATGCACGATCTGCTGTGAGTACTTCATTTGCCTTTCCACGGATTCCATCCGTGCCAAAATATCGTCCCATGTTTATTCTCCCTCTCTTTGTTGACTTGTTTGATCACCAAGGATATTTAGTGTGATCTTGTTGTCATTTACAGTATATCTAACCAGTCCACTTGCTGGTTGATCAACCTTGATTTCAAATTCTTGTAATCCTGGTTCTACACCTGCTAGATCAATATATAAGTTGATATCCGCAGCGGTAATCGAAGATATATTTTCTTGTGTACCGAATATCTCCACATCCTTCGTAGTGATATTGTCAGTCTGGGTTGCCTTGTAGTTATTCAAATTGTTTTTATAGTTGATCGGTACATCGGTGATAATACGTGTGGTTCCTTCAGCTAACTTAATATCTACACTCACATCACTTACATTAGCAGATGTGATACCAGTAGGTAGTTGTACCTTTTGGCTCACTGTCGTATCTTTACTCATATTTGATACATCAACTTCAACTGCCACTTTATCGATATCACGTAATACAGCATCTGTACCATAGATTGTAATAGACTGTTTATCCGCAACAGCACTAGATACTGCTAGATTATTACCTGGTGTTCCTTTGACTTGTACTTCAATCGGTACTGTCTTATTTGGAGATGTGACTGGTACATATACATGCATGGTCTTTGGAGATATATCCACATTGACGATTTGACCATTCGCATCATAGGCAACAATCGTCGCATCCTGTTCAAAGTCAGAGACTTGATTGGATACATCAATTAACGCTTTTACGATTGCGATTTGATTTAATGTGTCTTGTGATGCACGTACTTCTACAACTGAGGAATCAAACTGTGGTAACCCCACGTTGTATATTCCATCCATCTTATCGCGGTGGATAATATCATAAGACAATGTAAATTGTTGTGTCGTCTTCTTCTTTAGAGTAACAACCGCATTGGATGGATTGACAATTGCACTAACATTATCACCATATCCTTCGCCAATTAGATTCACTGTATGTATTCCTTCATCTAAGTTTGTTAAGTCTGCGATGACTTTACCATTGGTTGTACTAGCAGCTGTAACACTGGTCGCATCACCAGTAATCGTTACTTCTGTTGTATCAGGGATACCGGAGATTTCATACTCATCTGCGTTATACTGAACTTCTACCGGTACATTTGAAATCGTACGGCTTGTCTTAAGTGTCGCTGTATACAATGATGTAATATCATTGTAATTTACAACAATATATAACAATACTGCCAACAAGAGTGAAACCATCTTGGCATATCTTGCGTTGAACAATAGTTTATCAATACCAGATGATGCCATATGAATCAAACGTATAATTCGTTGTATAAAACGATCATACGTACTAGAGATACGTTTTGATTGTTTCGCAAGACGTTTGGCAATCTCTATTTTATTGTGATCCATCTGATGTTTCTTTTGATTAGACATTATTGCTCACCTCCCGTCTTCTGTTTGGAGGCTTGATTTGAAGCCTGGCGATTATGATTGCTAGGATAGCTTGGCTTTGGACGTTTCTTCTTGTGAGGTAGTTTGATGGAAGCCTCTTTGGCAACACTATCTGCAGCCTCATGAACATCCTTTAATGTATGTTCTTCTGCCAGGATAACTTCCTCTGCTGTTATCTTTCCAGTCGAGATAATTGTTTCATCTCTTGCCGGAATCTTATCTTCCTCATTTTTTTCATCCGCAAGCATGTTTATATCTGTATCATCATGCATGTCATCCTCATCAGCTTCACTGCTTCCGACGATGATACGATTTAATTGCTTACGCAACTGGCTTTCTGTTACAGGGATGATTTTGCCACCTTCCGTGATGGAGATATTACCTGTCTCTTCTGAGATTACAATCGTTACTGCATCTGTAATCTCACTGATGCCAATCGCAGCTCTATGACGAGATCCAAAGCGAGAAGGAATATCTGCGGTGGTTGGTGGGAAGTATGCACTTGCACAGGCAATCTTATCGCCCTGTATGATCACTGCACCATCATGCAAAGGTGTTGATGTAACAAAGATGGATGTTAAAAGTTCTGCCGTAACATCAGAATTCAATCTTGTTCCAGTCGCAATAAAATCATCCAAGGAATGTGATTGTTCGATGGAGATTAAAGCACCTGTTTGATCAGCACTTAACAGACGTACAGCCGTTACGATATTATCGACCAACTGCTCCTTCTCATTACCACTTAACGTACTCATACGAGAGAAGAAATTACTCTTACCAAGTCTTTCTAGGATGGTGCGAATCTCTGGCTGGAAGATAATAATAATTGCTAAAAATCCCCAGTTAATAAACATGTTCGTTAAAAACTGCAGCGTTTTTAGATTGAGTACCTTCGCTAGTACATCGACGATAATAACAAATATAATTCCCTTAAATATCTGCATGGTACTACTTCTACCACGTACGATACGTAAAGCTGCTAATATAATCATCCAAATAACTAGGATATCTATAACCGTTGTTCCAAACCGTAAAAACGTATTCCACAATGATGATAAGGTATAGGTTGACACAGGCATCTCCCCTTTCAACTACTGTCATATTATACCACACACCACTATTCCTCTATAGACCCCTCCAGAAAAAAAAGATGACCCTTATAGGTCATCTTCAATTGCACCACTTTTCGCATATGCAGAAGGTCTAGCTTCAAAGAAGTCAGTCTTCACCATATTCGCATCAGAATATTGTTTCACCCACTTCATAGATTCAGGTTCATCCACATACTCTTCATATAGATTTCCAAAGCCCAATGTCGCAAAACGTGCATTACCAAGATACTTAATGTAGTCTGTTACCATTTGCTTATTTAGACCTGGAATATTATCACCAATCACATAGTGTCCCCAAGCAATTTCTTGTTCAACACCTGTATTGATCATATCCTTGATCATCTCGATATTCTCTTGTGAGAATAAGTCAGGCTCTTCTTTTTGTAGTTCAACAAGAATATTGCGGAACAACCATAAGTGTGTTGATTCATCACGGTTGATATAACGGATTTCCTGCACACTTCCTGGCATCTTACCATTACGTCCTAGATTGTAGAAGAACATAAATCCAGAGTAGAAATATACACCCTCTAAGATAAAGTTAGCGATGCATACTCTTAAGAATGATTGCTTATCTTGTTTATCAACGAATTCATTGTATAAATCACCAATAAACTTATTTCTCTTTAATAGATGTTCATCTGTCTTCCATTGATATAAGATGTCATTTCTTTGTTCAGGAGAACAGATTGAATCCAACATGTAGCTGTAGGATTGTGAGTGAATACACTCTTGGAACGTTTGAATCGATAGACATAAGTTCACTTCATTTGCGGTGATGTATTGTGCAACGTTAGGTAAGTTCGCAGATTGTAGAGAATCCAAGTAAACAAGGAAACTTAAAATCTTATCGTACGCTGTCTTCTCCGCAAGAGATAAATTTGGATAATCAGATTTATCTTGATTTAGATTAATCTCTTCTGGTACCCAGAAATTGTTCATCGCTTGGCGATACCAATCAGATACCCAATTGTACTTCATGTTGTTAAAGTCATTGATGTTGGTTGTGTTGAAGTTGATCAGTCGACGATTACGTACATCGATGTCTCCTTCAGGATTAAATAGTGGTTTTCGGTTGATATGATCTGTCTGCATATTCATCCTCCTTATGCGGAACAACTCTCACAATCCTCAGGATCTAACGCCTTGGATCGTGTATAGTAAATTGTTTTCACACCACATTCATACGCAAGTACGTATAGATGTAGTAATTGACTCATCTTATAGTCATTTGTAATCCACAAGTTAAAGCTTTGTGCCTGATCAATATGACGTTGGCGAATACCTGCAGCTCTGACTGACCAAGTCTGATCAATTGTATGTGCTGTCTTGTAATACCAATATGTCGATGGAGATAATTCAGGGGCAGTACGTGGTAAAATCGCACCCTTCTTCTCTTCCAAGAAGAAACGATTCATAACCGGATCAAGACCAGCAGATGTACCAATCAAGATCGAAGTCGAACTGGTTGGCGCAATCGCCAATACATATGCATTACGCATACCACCATCATGAACACTCTGCTTTAGTGCTTGCCATCTATCACTTGTATAGTTACGAGAATCAAAGTATGCACCAGTTTGCCACTCAGAACCCTCAAAGTACATATAACTTCCACGTTCCTTGGCTAAGTCATTGCTTGCTTTAATTGCCGCATACGCAATATTCTCAAATACTTCATCCACAAACTTGAGATGCTCTTCACTCTCCCACATGATATGGTTCTTTGCCAACATGTGGTGATATCCACTCACACCAAGGCCGATTGAACGATACTTACGATTCGTCACTTCCGCATTTGGTAATGGGTAGAAGTTTAAATCAATGATATTGTCCAATGCACGAACAACTGTTGAACATGTATCCTCAATTTCAGACTTGTTGTTAACATCAATATTACCCAAGCATAAAGACGCAAGATTACATACAACATAATCACCTGGCTTTGTTGTCATAACGATTACCTCATCACCCTCATCTGTAGTAATCGTGCGAGATACTTGCTTGGCCTCAGACATATTCTGGGCAATCTCAGTGCATAGATTAGAACTGTAGATGATACCCTTATGCTTATTTGGATTTGCACGGTTTACCGCATCACGATAGAACGCAAATGGCGTTCCTGTTTCAACCATGGACTTCAAAATCAAGCGAACAACTTCCTTTAATACAAGTACACGTTTTGAGATACGGTTGTCATGCACGCATTCCCAATATCTCTTCTCCCATTCTTCGCCATAGAAATCCTCAAGGCAATAACCCTTCACCAACAATACATCATGTGGATCTAATAGATACCAATCCTGGTTCATATCTTCCTTCACCATCTTCCAGAATAAATCCGGATAACATACCGCAGGGAAAACATCATGAGCCTTCATACGGTCATCACCATTGTTTGTACGAAGCTGTAAGAACTCTGGTAAATCCTTATGCCATACATCTAAATACACCGCAACCGCACCAGCTCTTACACCAAGCTGATCAACAGCTACCGCTGTATCATTGATGACACGAATCCAGCGGATAACACCACCTGAAGCACCCTCAAAACCACGGATAGAACCACCGCGAGAGCGTACCTTACCAAGGTACATACCCATACCGCCACCAAACTTACTCACATCCGCAAAGTTAGAAATAGACGCATAGATACCATCCAAGGAATCTGGTACTGTATCAATAAAGCAACTTGATAACTGATGATAAGGCTTACGCGCATTTGCCTGGGTCGGAGTAGCCATTGTGACCTTATGCATACTCATCATGTCATAGAACTTCTTAACCCAACCAAGACGATCATTACTTTCTTTCATTGCCAAATGCAAGGCAATGCCCATATACATCTGTTGTGGAGATTCAAGTAATACATGTTGGTGATTACGAATTAAATATCTTTGTGATAACAAATCCAAACCACTATACGTGAATAAATAATCACGAGAATTGTCGATCAACTTCTCAACTTCATCAATCTCAGTATGCGTGTAATTCTCTAGGATATACGCACCATAAAGACCTTCACTCGTCATATATGAAATCTTGTCATAGAAGCTATTTAAGCCCAGCTTCTGTTCTGTTTCCTTAAGCTGGCACATCATACTGTAACTTAATAAACGCCCAGCAATCTTCTCCCAGTTAGGATCTTCCTTTGTCGTAAGTTCAGCAGCACTTCTTGTCAACAAGGCAATTCTTTCCGCAAGAGTCTGTCCCTCTTTATCCATCGTGACGAACTTTTCATACAGACGCTTCAAATCATATTCAGGATATGCCTTTTGGATATCCAATAAAACACTTTCAACGTTTTGATCACCCACAAGTTCAACAAGTTCCTTACGGTCCTTACGCATCTGCGTTCTCTTCTCACGATATAGGATATAGCTTTTAGCCACGTTGTACTTCTCATTCTTCATCAAGATCTTTTCTACAGTATCTTGAATCTCTTCAACATCAATCTCTTGACGACCTTCAAATTGAGCCTCAATTTGTGCCAATAATTGGTCTAAATAAGCCTGATCAACAGTCTCATCCACACTTAAAAAAGACTTCTTCATTGCGATAATTATCTTATTACCATCGTATGGCACAACCTTGCCATTGCGTTTCACTATTGTATCCACTAAATTACCTCCACTTGTACTTTCATAAGCATAATCAAAAAACAGGTATTTTTCTATTTGAATGCCCAGTTAAGATTTTCACATATTCCATCCTCTATATACTGTAGAAATCAAGCACAATAAAGACAACAAAGGAGCTATTACAACCGTACAATTATTTTCCCATGCATTCTTTAGAAACATATAGTAAATTACGAATGAAAACATGGCCTGTACCCATTGGCGCGGGGTATCTTTTATTTATACCTTGTTGCTAAGCTTTCAATGATAAAAATACTATCATGGCTAAGATTTAATAAAACCCTACCAAAATACTACTAAACATATTAAAACCCCTTATTTCAAAGGGGTTTTAAACATACAGTGCCGCTTAGCAGATACGAAAAATACACTTTTTACTATATTTTAGAATATTGAAAACTTATTAAAATGCGTGTTTTATAATCCCTTATATCTACCCATTTTATAAAAGTGCTAACTTTTTGCTAACCTTTTACATGCATACAAAAAAACAGCCTACCCTCGCAATGAGAGTAGGCTTTCAATTACTTCAAATCTTCTTCGGCGATATCATTAGGTTCTACTTCTGGTAGACCAGCTAGAGAAGTACCAATTGATAAAATTGCAGCTAGCGCAGATGTAGAACAAACTAACTTCCAATCAACGGCGCCCAGCGTCGCTGTTGTTCCAATCGTCGCGACGAATGTCTGCGCTGCTGTCTTTAACGCTCTTCTTGCTGCGGCTTTCACCCACTTTAACCAATATTGTTTATCTTTCATCTTTTCATTACCTTACCTTTCTGTTTTAACTCTGCATAGAGTTCATCGCCTGTGTGGTTTCCACCAAGCGATTTATAAACCGTATGTATTTCGTCAACTTCTCGAAATTCTTCCACCGTAATGTTGTCTTTATCTCTTAGCTCATCGTGCCATTTATACAGCTGGCCACGCAGCATGATCTGCATGCCCTGCTTAACCATACTTAGGTCATGTTTAAGCTCTGTATCTTCATCATTCTTGCGTTGCTTAATATTCTTTATCGTGGCAACCAAATATGCTACTACTGCGCCACATATTGCTGATGTGACGGTATTGTAAATCGGTATTAAATATTGATGCATGTACGTTTACCTCTTAACTGTAATAGATACGATTTACTAAATCCTGGATTACTTGTGGATCATATCCAGCATTACGCAAGTTGTTAATACGATCTTGTCCATTGCCGTACTCACCACGATAAACGGCAGCCGCTACAGCTTCCAAATTTGCTGATGGTTGTGCATTACCATAACCTAGCAACTCATTTACTCGTTGCTGTACCGCCACATTGTCATATCCAGCACTAGCTAAAGCGTTGATACGATCTTGTCCATTGCCAAATTCACCAGCGATTACTCGTCTAGCAATATCGTCAACAGAGTATACAGAGGCTGACTGTACACCGCCATAGATTTCGTTGATACGATTTTGCACTTGCTGATATAAGCCACCTAAAGCAATCACTCTATCGTTGCCATTTCCAAACTCTCCAGCAATCGCTCTACGTGCAAGACTATCAATATCCGCTGAAACACTTGGAGCAGATGGTTGCGTTTGACTTGGTATACCGCCCATTTGTGCCTTAATGTCATTCTCAATCACATGGTTAACTTGCAAATTGTGGATTGTAGTACCAGGACACATAGTCGGTACAAACATTCTATGCTCGGTTAGAGTTGCATTAGGAGTACCATCGTAATATGGATTGATACCATATCTATTACAGATATCTGCACATAAACGAATTAAAGAAGCGTACGCTGCTTGACTGATTGGCCAATCACCGCCACTAGCACTATTTGCTACCTCAATCGTAATTGCACGATCATCATTTGCCCAGTTAGCTGATGTCCAT
>JALENJ010000010.1 GCA_022767445.1 Erysipelotrichaceae bacterium
GTTTCTTATCCCCTCAATTATCTGTGTTTTTTATTAGTATGTTACCTATCATTGAAGAGCGTGGTGGGTTGATTTTAGCGAAGATGTTAGGTATTCCAATGTGGCAGGCAGTATTCTGGTGTGTGATTGGTAATATCCTACCAATTCCATTCATTCTATTAGGAATTAAGAAGTTGATTCACTGGTTATCAACACATCATTTATCGAAGGTTGCGGAGTGGCTAGAACAAAAGGCAATCAAGAATAAACCTCAGATTGATAAGTATGGCTTTTTAGGCTTGGTATTGTTTGTTGGAATTCCTTTTCCTGGCACAGGTGCTTGGACGGGTAGTTTGATTGCTGGGTTGTTTGAGATGGATCTAAAGAAGGCTACAATATCCATCTTGATTGGTGTTGCTTTAGCTGCAGTGATTATGACAACGTTATCATATGGTCTTTTAGGTGCTATCTTTGGATAGAGCTTAAAAGATTTTTTATAAAGGAGAGTTATGGAAGAGAAAGTTATATTTTCAAATGGTGAATATGAAGTCAATGGTATTCTATGCATTCCTGATGAAGTGATAGGTGGTGTTGTGCTTCTGCATGGAACTGGCTCGGATAAAAATGAAGCTGGGAATGCATACTGGATGTTGGCGGATAGATTAGCAAGAACCTATCATATCGCATCTATCCGTATCGATTTTGCAGGCTATGGTGAATCTAGTGTGGATATGTTGAAGTTTGATTATCAACATGCCATCAAGGATGCACTAAGTGCGAAGGAGTACTTGTTGAAGCGTATAGGGGATGCTTTGCCTTGCGCTATATTAGGTTGGTCGCAAGGTGGGACAGATGCCATGCTTGCAAGTGAGGCGTTTCAGGCTGTTGCGTTATGGGCTGGTGCTATGGATTTAAAGAGTATGTTGAATGAGATGATCCAACGGGATGGTTATATGGAGTTACCGTTGGATTTTAGATCACCTGTTCATTTTAGCAAGCAATGGGTAGATGATGTCATGCATGTAGATGTACTAAAGCAGTTTTCACAATATCAAGGTCCTGTGCTTGCGATTGCAGGAGAAAAGGATGATGTCGTACCAAGTAGCGTAGCGTATGATATTATACGTGTTAGTCGTCATGATAAGTCATGCGTGCATGTGATTGATGGTATGGATCATACGTTTAATGTTTTTACAGAAAAAGATTACCATAGTCTAGCTAAGGCAATCGATTTAACTGGTACATTTTTAGAAGATGTATTTACATCACACTAGTCTGAAAGATTATCTAGTAGGTGTGTGATGTTTTGGAAATCATGAATGGTACTACCAAGATTAGGGATATACTCTAGTCTTGTTTTTAATTCATCGCTTTGGATAGCGATGACTTTTGAGCCAGTATGATTGGCGGCTAGAACGCCGTTGATGGAGTCTTCAAAGATAACGGTATGACTTGGATTGTGGATATTTTGAATTGCTTGTTGGTACATCTGGTATTTGCTTTTGTAGTTACCATCATCAAAGACGATAGTATTCGTATCCATATATTGATCTAGATGAAAGTGATGGATATAAAAGTCTACATTTTCTTTGATAGAAGCTGTTGCGATTGTAAAGGGTATGTTGTGTTGGTTTAGGTATGTGAAGAAATCAATCGCACCAGGGGCTAATACACTGTTTCTATCGCTTTTAGCGATGGATCGATAGAGGGCTTCCTTCTTGCGAGAGATTTCCATGCATTCCGTATCTGTTAGGGTGTGATTGGTGATGGCATGGATTAAATCAGCATTTGGTAGTCCCCAGTATTTGGTGAGTAGGTCTTGTTTGGTTAGATGCTTTCCTGTAAGTTCAAAGGAGATTTGATCCCAAGCTTGTACGTGTAAGTCTGTATCAAAGAATAGTGTTCCATTGAAGTCAAAAATGATTCCGTTATAGTGCATAATATGTTGTCCTTTTTGCATTATTATACATTTAATTAATGCGTAAAACACGAGGTTGTGGTTTAATATATGCAAAAAGGGGAAGATTATGGAATATAGTGCTCTGATTGTTGCGGCTGGTAGCGGTACGCGAATGAAGCTTGGATTCAACAAGGTTTATGCAAAACTTTCGGATGGAATGACGATCATTGAAAAGACATTAAGTATATTCCAACAGGATGAAGACTGTATACAGATTGTGGTCGTAACAGATTGTGCGGAACACTTTGAAAAGATGTCTGGTCGTAAGGATGGCAGGATGGTCATCGTTGCAGGTGGTAAGACCAGACAGGAAAGTGTTTATAATGGATTACATGCAGTATTGGCTGATACTGTGTTGGTTCATGATGGGGCAAGACCCTTTTTAGATCATGAATCACTTGAAAGAATTAAGAAGACAATGGAAAGTGAATCTGCGGCTGTGTTATGTGTTCCTTGTAAGGATACTGTAAAGCATGTTGTGGGTGGATATGTGGTTGAGACGTATGAGCGTAGTACACTACAATGTGCGCAGACACCACAGGCATTCAATACAGATTTGTTGTTGTCATGTATGCATAAAGCATTTGATGATCATTATATTGGAACAGATGATAGTAGTCTTGTAGAAAAGTATTCCTCTTCTAAGGTAGCAGTTGTCGAGGGTAGTTATGAGAATTATAAGATTACAACGCCTGAGGATTTAAGATAGCGATGGCTATCTTTTTTACATTCAGGGTATAACTTAGTGAAAAAATCACAAATAAATATTGTACATTGTCCAAATATTGATTAAAATAAGAAGTGAAATAAATCACATGTATTTGCATGCATGTGAAGTGAAAACATGATAATAAAGGGGGATATATGTTATTTCACATTTCAAGTACTGTACAATGGGTCGCAATGTTAGGGGTGCTTGCGTGCCTAATCTTACTCAATGAATTCGCCCGTGGATCAAAGCTTGGAGGAATTTTGATGTTCTTTATTCTGCCAAGTATCTTGACCGTATACTTCGTTGCGATATATGTCGGTGCAGCGATGGGTATGAGTTGGGCATTGGAGAATCAAACGTATCTATACATGAATGGTTGGTTCCACTATGCTAAGTTATATGCATCACTAGCAGGATGTATTGGCTTTATGATGATTAAGTATAAATGGGGTATTGGTAAACAACATTGGTTCCGTGCTTTCCCATTTGCGATTGTAGCGATTAATATCTTGATTGCGGTTGCGAGTGATTTTGAATCTGCGATTAATGGCTGGTATAAGTGGTGGCTATCATCGGAAGGTGTATGGCTATATGGTGGTTGGCATAATGTATTTAACGGTATTGCTGGCTTGATCAACATCTTCTGTATGACTGGTTGGTGGGCTGTCTATTCATCAAAGGATGAGAAGGATATGGTTTGGCCAGATATGATCTGGGTTTACATTATCATTTATGATATCTGGAATTTTGCGTATACATATAACTGCTTACCAACGCACTCTTGGTTCTGTGGTGTAGCGTTATTGTTATCACCAACGATACCTGCATTGTTGTGGAATAAGGGTGGCTGGATTCAAAATCGTGCAAATACTTTATGTGTTTGGTGTATGTTTGCACAGGTATTTCCATTATTCCAAGAGATCTTACCAAATGGTACAAAGGCCTTTCCTTGGGTAACATTACCTAGCTTATATGCGGATGGTACTTTGAATGGTATCGTTGCTGGTGGTAGTGCAAATGCAAATCCTACGATGATGACGATTGTAAGTGGTTTGGCTCTTGTGTTAAATATTATTGCGATTATCTATATCATTCGCAAGAGTGTTGCGACGAATAAGAATCCTTATACCGGTGAAATCTTCACTGAATTTAAGTATTACAAGGATGCCGCAAAGCGTGCTGTGAGTGACTAAATTTCACACAAATATACATTTTTATCTAGAGATAGAATGAAAGTTGATTCATATGGCTCAACTGTTAGATTCTATCTCTATTTATATTTATTTCTTCTAAAATGATACATATTACAACAAATACATTTATTAAGAATCATTTAATAATACTTGTAACTATCAACAAAGATAGTACTAATTTATGACTTGTTAGATATTAGTATATGCCTATTTTATAGAATTTTATGTTGAAAAAAGCAATTTCTAACTGAAAAATGTTCGGATTTACAACGATTGTAATACAAACAGCGTCTATGGTATAATCCCGTCTTTGACAGTTATAAACAAAAAAGATAATTTAAAATCTCGTGGGAGAGATAGGATAAAACAGGCGATTTTAAAGAGAGTGATTCTCTCTAAGTAATTGCCTGTTTTTAAACTGGAGAAGATGTATATATTTATTGTTTTTCGTATTTACGATTGTAAGCTTTTATGTTGGATGTTAGAGACATACC
>JALENJ010000014.1 GCA_022767445.1 Erysipelotrichaceae bacterium
ATATCTCCTCCTTATATTTTGAATTTCGGTTGTCAGCCTTATTCAATTATATACGGAGGCTTTTTTCATCGCTTAAGCTTTTCCCTTCTCATACGCTTAGCGTATGGTTTTTATAGGAAACTTCGTTTCCTATAATAAAAACAATGCGACCAAGAGTTATATTTCTCTTAATCACATTGTTTAATGTTTCTATGCGATTTGAGTTATAGCACTCTTTTCGCATTTATCTTAGAATTTACGTACAAAGGAAAAGGTACCCCAACCCCAAGTTATTTTAGAGCGCCATTTAAAATTACGCTGTTACTTTATATTAGCTCTACGAAATTGAACTGGTTATTTGTGTCACTGTTGTTTCAACTTTCAGTCGTATCTTTCGATTGAAGTTGCTTTATTTTAGTAACATTTCAGCGTTTCTCTCTACTTGAATCTGTTTTGAAACTTCTCTAAATGTAATCATCGCGATTGGTATGACATATGCTACTGCACCAAACCAGGCAACTTGATCCGCCCAAGTAATCGCATTGTATCCGAGCGTTGGTGCGAAAATAACACAGGTTAGAGTTCTGCATATCATCTCAATCACACCACAGAAGATGGCTCGCATTGCATATCCTAGTCCTTGTACGCTCATTCTTACGACATTAAGAATACCTAGCAACCACCATACATAACCCATTCTTCTTAAATATAAAGCAGATGCGTCTAATACCATTTCATTTCCTGTGATAAATAGCGTACTAAGCGCTCTACCAAACAGGATTAAGGCAATACCAGATATGACACCATACGCAACACCAACATAAGTTCCTTGTAATAATCCCTCTTTAATACGATCTGTTTTCTTTGCACCATAGTTTTGTGATACGAAGGTGGATACAGCTGTAGCCAATGCATCAAAAGGGCATAACATGAATTGCTTAATCTTAATACCAGCAGTAAAGGCTGAAACATAGACTGTACCAAGTGCGTTATTCGATGATTGCATAATCATCGATCCAATGGCTGTAATCGAATACTGTAACCCCATTGGCAAGCCCATTACCAACAATCTCTTTGACATATAAGCATCGTATTTACGCTGTTGTTTATGAATATGTAGTGTTGGAAACTTCATCTTTATCAACGCCAAGCACAAGATACCAGATACTGCTTGTGAAAAGACGGTAGCGATCGCCGCCCCAGCAACACCCCACTTTAGATTGATGATACAGAATATATCTAAGAAAATATTGAGTACTGCTGAGATCGCTAAGAAAATAAATGGAGTTTTCGAATCACCAATTGCACGTAAGATGCTTGATAAATAGTTATATAAAATTGTAAAAGGCAAGCCTAGGAATATCACAATGATGTAGTCATAAGTATTCTGATAAATCTCAGCAGGAACACGTAATAACTGTAAAATCAGTGGACAGAAGAAGTATGTCAGTGCTGTTAGTCCAATCGCTATAATCGCTGACCAAACACAGCCTTGGTATTCATATCTCTTCATACCATCTAAATCATTTGCTCCAAAGCGCTGAGCGATTGGAATCGCAAAACCTGCCATACTTCCGATACAAAAACCTAGAACTAAAAACTGAACACTACTAGTAGCCCCTACTGCCGCAAGGGCTTCAGGACCAAGAGTTTGACCAACAATTGCCGCATCAGCCATGTTGTAGGTCTGTTGGAAGAGATTTCCTAACAATAGTGGAACCGCAAAGTTCAAGATTAACTTTAAGGGATTACCCTCGACCATGTTTTTCGTCATATCTCTTCCACTCCTTATTTCATAAGTATCATCTATTATATACCAAAAGAAAAGCAGAGAAAGCTAAACTTCGTCTGCTGTCTCTGCTTCTACTTCTTTGATAATACATTCATTCCCTTGTACAAGATATGTCTCTTCACTACCGCAATGTGGACAGATTCTACCGTATTTTACGGTCGGATATTCTTGTTTGCAAGACTCACAAAACGTAACTGCTGGTATAGATTCTAGTTTCAACTCACTATCCTTCAATAGAGGATGTTTCACTTTGAAGTAGTTCCAACAATCCACAAAGTAATCTGTGATAATACCAGATACCTCACCTACCTCTAAGGTGACGGAGCCATACTTGGTAACCTTGTTTTCACTTGCCATATCATCTAACGTTTTTGCAAGGTGTGTTACAATTCCCATTTCATGCATGGTTTACTATCTCTTCTTCTTAAACATAATCTTAATTTGACGCTTCGCTGCGTATGGAAGTACTGCTTTAATCTTATCCTCGCAACGATACATATGAGATGCTTCTGGTAGATCTCTTTCTAGATGAATTGCGTCAAATTCACAACGTGTTGTACATAATCCACAACCGATACACTTGTTAACATCCACAAATGTTGCACCACATCCAAGACATCTCTTCGCCTCAGCTTTGACTTGTTCATCTGTAAATGTCAAACGCATATCACTGAATGTAGCCTTCGGATTCCCTGCTTTATGACCAGGTACTTGACGTTGTGCTGTATCATACTCTTCTAATACAACATCATCTTTATTCAACTCGATGAAGTGACGTAAATCACGATTGATTGTCATGGATTGTCCTGGATGTACATAACGGTTAATGGAATTCTCAACAATTCTTCCAGCCGCAATCGCATCAATCGCAAAGCGAGGACCTGTATATACATCACCACCAACAAAGATATCAGGATCTGCTGTTTGTAGTGTAACAGGATCTGCTTTGGCAGTTTGATTGCGGTTAATCTCAACCTTTGTACCTTCTAGTAAGTTACCCCATTCGATCGATTGTCCAATGGACAACAATACATTCTTGCATGGGATTGTGATGGTATCCTCTTCATCATACTGAGGATTAAATCTACCATCACTATCCTTAACAGAAGTACACTTCTTAAATACAACACCAGTAACACAACCATTTTCAGTCAGAATTTCCTTTGGACCCCAACCATTCTTAACGATGATGTCCTCTTCCTTGGCCTCTTTGACCTCATCGGCAGCCGCAGGCATTTCATGTTCACCCTCAAGGCATAACATTGTGACTTTGCCATCGGTTAAACGTACTGCACTACGTGCAACATCCACCGCAACATTACCACCACCGATGACAACAACATCACCCTCTAACTGATGTCTTTTAGCTTCATTATTCGCATTGCGTAGGAATGCAACACCAGTTTGAACACCCTTCGCATCCTCACCTGGAACTCCTGTCTTACGTCCACCCTGGGCACCAATCGCAATATAGAATGCTTTATAGCCTTCGGTGCGTAGTTGTGGAATTGTCTTATCCTTACCCACTTCAAAGTTATACTTGAACTCGACGCCCATTTCCTTAAGAACTTCGATTTCAGCTTCGATGATATCCTTCTCTAAGCGGAATGTAGGAATACCATTCAACAACATACCACCAGCACGGTTTTCTTTTTCAAAGACAGTAACGGGATATCCATGCATGCGTAGATAGTAAGCTGCTGATAGTCCAGCAGGGCCACCACCAATGACAGCGATCTTATACGCATCAGACCACATACCACCATCATCTTTTTCACAGATCGGTACATATCGTGTCTTAGCGTTTAGTTCTTGAGCAGCGATATACTTCTTGATTTCATCAATGGCGATAGGTTGATCCACTTTACCACGTGTACATGCGTCCTCACAACGACGATTGCAGATCGCACCACAAACTGCAGGGAATGGATTATCCTGCTTGATTAGCTTTAAGGCATCCATGAATCTTCCCTCGGAAGCCATCTTTACATAACCCTGAATTGCCAGATGGGCAGGACAAGCTGTCTTACATGGTGCAGTACCTGTATCATAACAATTCACTTTAGAAGTCTCACGATAACTTGGATTCCACTGTTCTTCTCCCCAAGGAGTTTCATCAGGTAATACACTTATTGGATACTTGATTGCACCTAAACTTGTACATAGCTTTTGTCCAAGTTTCGCAGCACCTACAGGACATACCTCAACACACTTACCACAGGCAACACACTTTTCCTTCTCTACATGTGCACGATATGCAGAGCGAGAAAGGTTAGGTGTGTTATACAACTGAGAGGTACGTAATGCATTACATACACCAGGTGCACAGTTACAGATACCTACAATCTTTCCATCACCATCGATATTCGTAATCTGATGGACAAAGCCATGTCTTTCACCACGTTCAAGTACATCGAGAACTTCATCATAGCTGATATATCTACCCATGCCACGATCAACCTGATACTCTGCCATATCCCCAACACCGATGCAGAATTCACCGTTGATTTCACCAGATCCTTCGCCTCTCATCTCCTGTTGGCGACGACAGGTACATTGACTTAAGGAATACTTATCATACTTATCTAGCCAATGACTCAAGTGTTCCACTGATACAGATTGATTAACATGATCAATCGCTTTTTCAACTGGGATGACATGCATACCAATACCGCCACCACCTAATGGGACCATTGGTGTAACTGGCTCTAGAGGCATCTGTGTCATTAAGTTAAAGAACGTCGCAAGCTTAGGATGTGCAGTCGTTAACTCATCATTCATCATCATAAACTCTGCAGAACCTGGCACGAATAGAGGCACATCATACTGTTTCTCTTGCTCTTTATTCTCACGTGTCATCTCTAAAACACCAATCCAACAAAGATGATCAATGATCTGCTGTGTCTTCTCCAATGATAGATTATTCATCTTTGCGAGCTGCGATGGTTTATAACCAACACGAACCTTCTTGAAGGACAACATAAACTTCACTTCTTCTTTTGTTAGGACCTCATCCAACATCCAATACTCTGGATCATCCGTTGTTACAGAATGAGTTAGCTTTGCCTTGATGCGGTTTGTAATCATGCATGCAAGGTCAAGAACCATCTTCTCCTTTTCATGATCAGGAGCTACATAATTAGGATCTTGAACGAAATCTTTTGCGTTCGTCATTCTCTTCTTTGGGGCAGTTGTCATAATAATTATCTCTCTTTCCACTGTTTTATTTCTTGTTGTAACCAATTTATCCAATCTTGCATACCTTCCTTTGTCTTAGCAGATAATGGATAAATCTGTATATTTGGGTTTAGTCGCTTTACACGATTGATACATTCATCAAGATTGAAATCAAAATATGGTAATGCGTCTATTTTACTAATGATTAACACATCACTCTTTTCAAACATCAACGGATACTTTAAAGGTTTATCATCCCCCTCAGTCACGCTGAGTATCATTACATTCTTACCGGCACCTGTATCATATTCCGCCGGACAAATCAGATTACCAACATTCTCTAGAATTGCCAGATCTACTGGATGATCACCCATCGCCTCTAGTCCTTTTTCTGTCATACCAGCATCCATATGACACATACCATCGGTATGTACCTGTACAGCCAGTGCTCCTAATGCCTCAATCCTTTCGGCATCCACCGCAGATTCAATATCCGCCTCCAGCACCGCAACCTTTACACCTTCTAGCATCTGTATTGTTGAAGACAACAACGTTGTCTTACCAGATCCTGGTGAACTCATCAAATTAATCAATAATGTACCCTGTTGTTTCATCTTTGCACGTAATGCTTGTGCATCCGCATCATTTGATGCGGTAACACTCTTATGAAGCTCTATTACTTTCATAGCGAATTTCTCCATGCTTGCATACGTTGTTCAAGATTTTCAACAACTTGATCAATCCCTTGGTTCATCTTTGCGCTAATCGCAAAGAATTCCATATTTGGATTTAACTTACGTACATACTCTTTACATCTATCTTCATCAAAATCAAAGATTTCTTTCGTATCTATTTTATTGAACAGTAATACATCCCCCACTTGAAACATAAGTGGATATTTTAGAGGTTTATCATCTCCCTCAGGGATACTGAGTATGACAAGATTTAGATTCGCTCCAGTATCAAATTCAGCAGGGCATACCAAATTACCAATATTCTCCAATATCACAATATCTAAATCTTCAATCCCCATTTTCTCCATACCACGATTGGTCATATCCGCTGTCATATGACAGCTACCACCAGTATGTAATTGAATTACCTTTACACCCATTTGCGCGATTGTCCTAGCGTCCACATCGGAATCGACATCCGCTTCCATCACACCAATACGATACTTATCTTTTAGTGCCTGCAATAACCTAACCAATGTAGTGGTCTTACCAGCTCCTGGTGAAGCCATTAGATTAATTAGGAATACATGTTTCTGTTTTAATGATGCACGCACTTTTTGAGCTTCCCGTGTATTGTCAAAGCTCAAACGTTCTTTCGTTTCAAAAACTTCGTACATGTTTACTCCTTGTTGTTTATTTAGTCTTATTTTAAGCTTTAATTAGTTTTTTCACAATATCGTAATTTTTGACAAAGTCTTATTTAGTATGAATTTTCTCTACTTTTGAATGAAATAAAATACCTGAATGCATGGTTAATTTTAGCTAACTAAAAAAGTACCCATACATCATGTATGAGTACTTGATATCTCGATTTAACTTTTTATTTTGTGATAGATACAACAGTGTAGTCTTTATCCTCAACTGCTTTCTTTAACACTTCATCCGCTACATCTTTTTCAAGTGTTACAACAGCTTGTTTATCATCACGTGATACATTAGCACTTGTTACACCATCAACACTTTCTAGTGCGCCCTTGACTGTTCTTTCGCAGTGTTCACACATCATACCTTCAATCTTAATTGTCTTTTCCATCTTCTTTTCCTCTTTTCTCTTTCTAATTGCTTTATCGTGACGTTCATCGTCAATCTGAAACATATTTAATCTTAATGCATTCAAGCATACTGTAACACTAGATAATGCCATGGCAGCTGCACCATACATCGGATTCATCGATACATGTAGTAAACCAGCCGCAAGTGGAATACAGATGATGTTGTAGATAAATGCCCAGAATAAATTCTCTTTGACATTCTTCAGTGTTGCTCGACTCAATCTTACCGCACGTACAACATCCACAAGTGTTGAGTTGGATAATACGATATCTGCTGAGTCAATCGCCACATCCGTACCTGCACCAATCGCAATACCGATATCCGCTCTAGTTAGTGCAGGGGCATCATTGATACCATCACCAACCATCGCAACCTTACCATCTAGTTGTAGTTGTGCAATCACAGCTTCTTTTCCATCCGGTTTGACGCCAGCTACCACACGATCAACACCTGCAACCTTGGCAATTGCCTCAGCGGTACGCTGATTATCACCCGTCAACATCACAACTTCCATACCCATCTTCTTTAATCTTGAAATCGCCAAAGAAGAATCCTCTTTGATTGTGTCCGCTGCAGTAATGATACCCATCAGTTTCCCATCATGTTCAAAGAATAACGGTGTCTTACCAAGACTCGCAGCTTCATCCGCAATCTTTTGTAGTTCTTCAGGAACTTCTACAATCGTCTTAATAAATGTATTCGAACCTGCATGCATATGATGACCATTGACTTTCGCTTCTAGTCCACTACCAACCAATGTCTTAAAATCCATCGATTCATATAAGTCAATCTTCTCATCCATTGCTTTCTCAATAATCGCTTTGGCAAATGGATGCTCTGACTTACTCTCAATCGAATAAGCATATTGTAATAACTCTCTTGTATCAACACCTTCAACAGGATAGATGTCTTTTACAACAGGTTGTCCTGTTGTGATTGTACCAGTTTTATCCAAGGCAATCACATTCATCTTGCCCATCTCTTCTAAAGCTTCTGATGTCTTAAAAAGAATGCCATGTTGGAAGCCAATTCCATTGCCCACCATGATCGCTACAGGAGTCGCAAGGCCTAGTGCACAAGGACAGGAGATTACCAATACAGAGATTGCACGTTCCAGTGCATATACAAAGCTAGCACCTGTTAATAACCAACCAATCATCACAACAAACGCAATCAGAATAACCGCAGGCACAAACACAGAAGATATCTGATCGGCAATCTTGGCAATCGGTGCCTTCGTCGCTGCCGCATCACTTACCATCTGAATAATCTTCGATAGTGTTGTATCCTTACCAACTTGTGTTGCTTTTGCCTGTAAGTATCCTGAGATATTCATCGTACCAGCACTGATCGTATCATCCACAACTTTATCAACCGGTACCGATTCCCCCGTCAGGGCAGATTCATTAACTGCACTATCACCACTGATAATCAAACCATCCACCGGAATACTTTCACCAGGTTTGACGATGAAGATATCACCAGCTTGAACCTGTGCAATGTCCACAACCTGCTCAACACCATCTTTTAATACAGTTGCCTTCTTAGGTGCCAGTCTCATCAAACTCTTTAAGGCGTTAGTAGTTCTACCTTTGGACATCGCCTCCAACATCTTACCAATCGTAATAAATACCAAGATCATGGCTGCCGATTCAAAGTATAACTGATTATGATACAACGGCATCAACTCCATATTAGATACACTATTTGTAATCTGTACCGTCATCAAGAAGAACACATAGACAGACCATAAGAATGATACCGAAGAGCCAAGAGCCACTAACGTATCCATATTAGGAGCACCATGCATTACAGACTGAAAACCACTGATAAAGAACTTACGATTAATCACCATGATGATAAGCGACAAGATCATCTGTGTTAATGTCAGTCCCAAATGATTATGATTCAAAAATGCCGGTACAGGCCAGTTCAACATATTATGACCCATACTGATATACATCAACACCAACAAGAAGCCAAGAGAATACAACAAACGCTTCTTTAACTTTGGTGTCTCATGATCTTCCAACATCTGCTCATCACTACTAACACTGGATTCCTCACTACTATCTTCCGCATCCTTTAAGGATGCGCTATATCCTGCATTCTTAACAGCCTCAATGACATCCTTGGGATTGGCATTTCCCTCGACACCCATAGAATTGGTCAAAAGACTCACTGCACAAGAATCAACACCCTCTAGTTTAGAGACTGCCTTTTCTACACGTGTTTGACATGCTGCACAAGACATTCCTTCTACTAAATACTGTTTCATACTCTATCACCTACTTCATTAACTTTTGTAATACCGTCACCAACTCATCAATGACAGCGTCATCACCTGCACGAATATCCTCCACAACACAACCACGGATATGACAAGCCAATAACTCCTTATTAAAACTATTCATTGCGCTGGTTACAGCAGATGCTTGCGTTAAGATATCTGGGCAATACATATCATCCTCAACCATCTTCTGAATCCCACGTACTTGTCCCTCAATTCGACGAAGCCGTGTAATTAACATCTTCTTTTCTTCATCACTTCTTTGTTTATGTCTACTCATTTCCATCACGCTCCATCTCTTATTGACATATTAATTATATACCCCAGTAGGGTATATATCAACCTAGATGAATAAAAAAATACCAGCTCCCATTGGATACTGGTATACAAACATTTCATTAAAACTTTGCGTGGAATCTACCCATGTACGCATGGTAATCCGCAATTACCTGATCACACCATGCGTCAAACTCAGGGTCTTCAACTCTGGCTTCTGCGTGTTCCCAAATATACTGCGTATATAACTCAATCCCCTTCTGTAAATCTATCATACATTTGAAATCAGGAATGAGCGCATCACGGACAATGTCCGTATATAAATTGGAGAACTGCTTATCCCCAACAATCTGATCATTCAAAGGATACTTTGAACTCATCGCCAATAATTCCGAGGAAATATGTACCTTCTGTACTTTACGATTTAATGCTTTACCTAACGCATCATAGATCATATCCCAAGTAACGATATCCGGATTAACAAGATTTACAGAACGATTAATCGCATTCATATTTCCAATTAACTGAATAAAATTATAGGCGAAATCAAACGTATGCATCATATGCCATATGGATTGACCATCCCCATGAATAATCACAGGCTTATCGTTGAGAATTCTAGAGACCACACTCCAACAATTCTTTCCCTTTGCACTTAGTGGAAAACGATCATATCCATACGTTTGTGAAGGACGAACAATCGTCACAGGGAAACCCTTCTTCATTGCTTGATTAAAGACATCCTCGCAAGCTGCTTTATCTCTGCCATACTTCGAGAAGCGATTCTTCTGCGTAGAATCCTCATTCAATATAAAGTTATTTTCATGATTGAAGACGACAACAGTCGAGATAAAGATGTATTGTCTTGTATGATTCTGGAATAGATATACACGGTCTTTTGCCTGTTGTGGTGTATATACCACAAAGTCAATGACCGTATCGAATACCGCATCACCAATCAGCTTCTGCATCGCATCCACATCATTAGCATCACAAATCAACGGATGCGCACCTGCAGGCACAGACCTATGACCACGATTTACCACATACAATTCAATATTCTGACTCTTCACCAACATACCTACAATCGCAGTTGAAATCGTTCCTGTTCCACCTATTATCAATATTCTCTGCTTGCTCATACGATCACCTTCCCCTAACTCTACATACAACATTATATCGAAAAACCCGCATAAAAACAGGAGCGAAATCACTCCTGTATGCATACAATATCTTATTCTTGATAAGCAGAGAAACCATCATTCTTGAGTTCAACCTCAATAGAATCTAGATTCTCATAGTTACTATAACTTGTTGTTGTGCGATAGTTTAAATCCTTTTGGATTGCTTTGCCATCCGCAACTGTGATTCTCTCACAGCCAAAGTAAGTATAGTAAGTCTCAGTACTAGATTCTACATAAGAACTTGTAGACTCAAATGACTTGGTTACCTTATATACAGTTCTTACACTGATTGTTCCATCTGAATCATCACTGTAAGATGTTGTAAAGCGAATATAATCACCCTGCTTTTCAACAGTATACGTATTCTTACCAGAGTAAGTCTCATTATCCTTAATCTGCGTCAACATATAAGTATTTGCTTTATCATAGAGATCACTAATACCACTGATCGTATTGATTTCAGGCAGACCACTTACCGTTACTTCAAACTCAGAAGCACCATCTGCCAATACCTTACCAGACTGTGCAAGTGTATCGATAGCGGATGATAAAACCTTTACCTTCACAGTAGAATCATTGGATAGTGTATCCTCTAAATTCGAGTTAATATCATAAATTGTATCGTCATAGACAGGACTACCATAATTGTTATATCCCTTAAATGTAATTGGATATTCCTTTTGTAGTTCATCCGCACTGACTTCTTCAACCGCATCCAATCCCTTTACTTCATACTCACGCTTTTCATTAGCGAAAGGACACTTACTACCCGTACAGGAAACTGTAAACACAACCTTGTCGCCATTCTTTAACTGATCATAGCGATCAAACTTATAGCTGATCATGCCACGAATCTGTAATGCTTGCATGTACTTCTGTGAGAAGTTCGATGCTGTACCAATACCAGCTTCCGCATCGCTTAACTCCTTGGCTGAAAAACCAGCAGCTCTAAACGCCGCATCCGTAGCCTTGGCATCCAATTCAGCAGAATTGTATGTCAACGTTCCATATCCATCATAGCCAGAGAAGGATACCTCTAAATCGTTACTCAACTTCTTAGGACGATTTAGAAGAAAAACAATTGCACATAATACAACAACTACACCAATGACACCAGCGATGACAGTCTTCTTGTTTTTATCAACAAATCCCTTAATCTCATTTAACTTATCATTGTTATTGGTTGGCTTTGGTGTGTTACCACCATCCCCATTTGAGTTATCTTCCGGCTTAGAAGAATCGATGTTACCCTCTGTTAGAGTTTCCAACATCGTTGTTTCACTCATGTTCTTTTCTTCCATAATTTCTCCCCCCCATTCGTCTTTTTATGTTATCAGAAAATGACGATATATTCTAGAGAATCCAGTTTCCATCCTCCAAAAAAGGGAATCACTTCCCTTACGATTGTCGCCATGGATTATTAACATCTGGATCCGTTGGATCCCAACCACAATTTGGACTGCTTGTATCAATATTGATTGCTTCTGGTGTTCCAAGAGGACCAGGATTATCCGCATCATCATAGATTTCAACTGTCATACCCAATGCACAGTTATCGTAAATCCACTTAACATCCTTTACATCCAGGCGTACACAGCCAAGAGAGGCAGAAGTACCAAGCTTATTAAACTCCTCATATTCCAAATCACCAGGATTTTGCGTGTAGTAAGGCACAGAGTGGAACAAGATATTATCCACAATATCCGTCACATACTGACCGTACACACCACCAAACAACTCACGCCAACGTCCCTTATTAAAGGTTTGGAATATACCAACTGGTGTTTCTGTACCAACAGAACACAACATCGCCTTAACAGGATAACTATATGTACCACCATTTACATCAAAGGCATATACCGTCACCGTATTCAATGCACGATTAACACGAATCATATATGGAGAAGTATCCGCTTCCCCTACAACGACATACCCTTGTACTTGGCTTTGTAAACCATTGTTATCCTGAGCAGTTACCGTAAATGGATATGTACCCACTGTATTTGTATCAACACTTCCATCGATCGTATATCCACCATCTACCAAAGAACTCTCATACGTTAAATCGCCATCTACCGTATCACTTACTCTAGATACAACAGAATGCATATCAAATACACTTCCCTTTTGTACAGTGATGACATCATCCAAAAGGGCAATCACAGGAGCACTCGTATCCTTTACTGTCACAGTATACTGATACTGCTTTGTTAGTGCACCCTTCTTCAATGTATAGGTAATAGGATAGTCACCAACCTGATGCGTATTGACATCCCCACTGACTTCCAGATCACCATCATAGTTAGATACAATCGCACTAGCATCAAAGCTAGATCCATACTCCACTTCTAAACTGTTTGTATCGACATCCAACGACATTGGATTCAACCACCGTTGGACAATCCCCGATATGAAAAACAAACCATTTAATATCACACTTCCTGCCGCAACCACCATCATGACAATCACAACAAAAACCAATATTAACCTCTTAAAATCAATCTTTCTTTTTTTCATACACAGTATTGTAACACCTAACAACCATATACGCATGCTTGATAATATTTTGATTACCACAATGAAATATCTCTCATTATTTTTAAAAAATTATTAAAATAGTGAAAAGCTGGGCATTATCATTGCACACTACTATTCATATCCTATATACTAGATAAGTTGTGCAAAAAAACATGCATGAATACAAGATAGGAGATATGAATGAGAAATATTATCAAACAACTACTAAACCTTACAATCGTAACACTATTGATATTGCTAAATATGCCATTTAAAACTGTCAACGCGACTGGAGATATGACGATTGTACAAAGCTTCTACTACAACCCAAACAATCCAAATCCAGACGCCTCTATCGTTAGCGGTGGACTTGAGTACGCAATACGCTACGCAGCTACCAACAACAATACAGATGCTAGAGAATACTCCTCAACAAACTGGAATGCCAATTCAATCATCAATCCGCGTACCCTTGTTGGAAACAATGCGGATCTATATAACACAACAGACTCATCAAACTTCTCCCTCTATGGAACATTTAAAAACAACGGAGCTAGCGATGAAAACATCAACGTCACAATGATGTTGCCATCTAATGTCACAACCGTAAAACCAGATCCAACACGTATCACATCAAACCCACTCACAGGAAACTACAGTAGCAATTTAACATTTAAATACCGCACTTCCTCTGGAGACTACACATACGACCAAATCCTTGCAATGCCAGGCTTTGATTGGAATACAGTTGGTTCCGTACTGATTAATGGTAAGCTACACGCAGGTGAGAATGCTGTTTTAGACTTACCACTCACACTACCTACAACTTCGATTGAAGCACGTACTAAAATTTACTCATATACACCAGGCACACCTCGCCAAACTTTCATCAACGTAAAAACAATTGAAAGACGCTACTTCGTATCTGATTATGAATATGGTGTATACATTGGTACTACAAGAGATGCCTCAGGCGCTTATACACAAGTTCCTGCAAACATCCAGGCACTGATGCCTCTAGTAAATAGTAACGATATTATTTACTCAGCATTCAACCTATTAAATCTACCAGTAGACTTTACAGAGACAAGCAACCCAATTGCCTTCTCAAACTCCATGTACGGAATTCGCACATCCGTTATCTTCGATGCAGTCAAGGATGAAGGATACAGCACCGCTGTAATAAACAACCAACTCATCAACGGTTATCGCTACCTGATGACAAGCAATGCGAATATCTCCGATCGAGATGGAAATCCAATTCAACCAGGTACATTCGATAATGATGCTGGTGTACAACTATCCAGATACTACGTACAACTTATTAAAGTACTCGATACACAAGATCTAACACTCCATGTTGGTGATGCCTGGGATCCATACGATAACCTAACATACCACCAATATGACACAACACCAATCGCATTAAGCGATGTATCCATCACACATAACGATGTAGACCTAACAACACCAGGCAACTACACAGTCACATATTCAACGCAAGTCGCACCAGGTGCGATTGTCACAAAAACAGCGAAAGTAAACGTTGTAAGAGACGCCACAATTGATTACGCATTCGTAAGCGATAATGGAATGACACTTCCAACCGAAGTCACAAGTCTATTACCAGCAACACATACATCCGTACCAACAGGTACTGTTGTAAATGCGATTGATCCAACACCACTGCAAGTCACAACCACAGCAGGCACATGGAGCTTCTTAGGCTATGATAACTTCCAGTTAACAGCCAACGGAAACAACATGACATTTACAGGAACTTGGTCATATCGTCCAAATGGTCCAGCCATTACAAGCCCAATAGCGCCAAGCCAACCTAGTCAACCAACACAGCCTGCACAACCTACAGTCGCTAGAACACCACAGACAAGCGATCAAACACATCTTGCATTATTCGCAAGCCTATTCGCTATCTCCATCATCTCCGTCGCAGTTTTAGCTCTACGTAGAATCACATTTACAGAATAGTTATAAAATGTCCAACCCCGTAATCTAGAGGTTGGACATTTTACTCACACTTATACAGATTCATCAAATCACAGTACAAAATAAATCACTGATAAATATCAATTCCATTTTGATGTTATGTTGCAAAACATACATAAATAGCAACGCTACCCTATACCTTTGTAGTTCATCACGTATCCATCATACCAATCCAGCATAACCTATTAAAATCAAATAATTCAAGGAACGACCACTTGTAATAAAAATTGTTGTTTGTAATAGAAGACACGTTACAATCGCTGAAACGAATGATATGTACCCTCTTTACTAGATAACAGTAGGGAGGGTATTTTATGCATTATAGCCTCTTTGAAATCTATGGATGACACATAAAGATTAATTGCTTTTGAATAGATTAAAAATATCAAAATTGCAAGAAATAAAATCATATGTAAGACAGCTCTCACATATTTTCTTTTAAAAAATTATAAATTATGATGATGAGTAAGCTTGCTAAAAAAGTATATCCCTTTATATATTTATCAGTGATGAAAAAACCTAAAAACAGATAAATATATATTACTATTCTTTCTACCATTTGTTATAGAAGGCCTTTACTTATACCGCTTAATCCTATTCCGATAAGAAAATCAGCAAGACTACTCATGCCTTTTGAAACTCGATTTAATTCTTCACCATTTCCTCCAGGTCTACCAGGCCAAGCACGGTCACCTACTGATTCTTCAGCTAAAACTTTAGTTGGTAAAACAATCAAAGACATCAATGTAGCTAGTACTGATGTCGTTATTTTCTTAAACATTACATTTTCCTTTCAAATTATGTTTAGCATCTAAATCATAACGAAACACTTAAATACCGATCTTATACCTTGCAACACTTAAATGGTGAATATCATATTCTTTCATACAATGTATTTCCTCTGTAAGCTCATCATATACATTTTATTGCAAAATGCAAGACTATTCATTTTGAGAGAAAGTGATAGAATAAGACATCATACGAAATGAGTGAGTTAAATTGAGGCTATAAGCCTCATTTTTCTATTATGAAATCAGAAATAATATAGTCCTAATTTCATAATAGGAAAAGACCACTAACTTCCATGTTTAGTGGTCTCAATAATCTCTTGTCTTGTTATGCCTGTAAATTCTGTTACCCATATACTTACAACATCGCTAATCACAGAGTCACAAGTATATTCCTCATCACCATTCAAATATCTACATGAAAATTTAGGTTCTCTGGATGCAGAGTTGTAGAAACTGAATGCTAAGTCAGGCAATTGATTCGGATCAAATCCCAACGACAACCTCTTTGTAATATCCGCCCGAATCATATCCCAATCATTCCCCTGGTCTTAGTAAATTGTTCGTATTTTCGAAAGATATCCCTTGCAGTATGATTCTATGATTTCTTGGTTTTGATAGATCCATTTACAGTTGAAGTCAAATTTATTTCCAATATGGATTAATAAAGTCAATAAATCCGGCAAACTCTCCGCTATTCTACCAACCTCTCCCTCACTACTGATAAAACCAATACTATCATCCTCCAGAAGGACGTACTCGCCACCACTACCATCCTGTGCGAATGCCTTACAATGAAATGAATATATTTCGGGATTTTCTTTATATTGAGTATCGTGTAAATGTGAATAGAAATATATATCACATTCCTCTAACAATAATGTATTTAGTTTATCATCTGCCGCAATACTTTCTATCAGCTTCATTCTGGTTTCTCTTTCATCCTGTGACTTCATCTACATAGTGCTTAATTTGATCAACACCAAAATAAAGCTTATGATCCACCAGTAATGTTGGCGCAATCATAATGCCCTCTTTCCGACAAAACGACATATTCTTCTCAGCTTCCATTACTTCATATACAAAATTCCTTGCATGCATGTAATCCTTCACAATTACACACTTAGGACACTGTTTTGTCGTCACCAACACAGGAACAGACCTATCCATTATTAGCCTCCTGTTGATACAGATAACCCTCAATCGGATAATTACGCTGATAGGTACTTACCGCAATATACGGCAATGTATAATTCTCCATAATACGCTTCAACAATACCGCAATACCACCTTCGTCACTTTGATCCAAACGGATATCAAAGGATGTGCCACCCGTAAACATCTCTTGCATACGATTTTGAACATCCAAGCGCGTAAATAGATCATCATTACTACGACTTGGTAAATCTGTACCACCTGTATAATAAACCATATCATTAATCTGAAGATGTTGGATATCTGGATAGCGTTCCACATCTAACTTCGCTAAACGATGTGAAACATCACCTGCCGCAATCGCCTCCAAACTAAAGAGTTCATGATTTTCAGCTTGTGCTTCCTTTAGACGTTTGCGTATATGCATGATGACACTTTCCACAAAATCTTGAGATTGTTCAGCCAATAAATCTTTTTGAATCCACTTGGCATTCAAACAAGCTTCATTCATACCAACAATGCCAATGGATGAAAAATGATTATCAAAACTACCTAGATAATGCTTCGTATATGGATACAAACCCGCATCCAACAAACTGGAAAGAACCTGACGTTTCGTCGATAATGCACGAGTTGAAATATCAATAATACGATCCAAGCGACGATAGAAATCCTCCTCATCCCTAGCAAGATGTGCAATACGTACAATATTCAAAGATACCGTACCAACCGTACCAGTATTCTCACCATACGCAAACAAGCCACCTGTCTTCTTACTTAACTTCTTTGCGTTAAAATGACTGCCAGTAAAAATACTGCGTGCATTCTTCTGTTTCAAATCACCAGTAATAAAATTCGCAAAATATGGAAGTGAAGTCTTAGCTGCCACCTCAACTAACAACTTGGCATTCTCACTATCCCAATCAAATTGAGAACTGATGCCATACGTTGGAATTGGGAAGGCAAAAGGCTTACCATCCGCATCACCCTCTAATAAGACTTCCAAGAACGCATGATTTAAAAGATCCATCTCATCTTTACAATCACCATATGTAAAATCCTGTTCTTTGCCACCTACAATCGCAGCTTTCTTCTGTAAGTCCTCAGGCACTGTCCAATCAAAGCAGATATTGGTAAAAGGTGAGATTGTACCCCATCTAGACGGGGTATTTAACCCATATATCAAAGACTCCATATTTTGCTTAACATCCGCATAACTCAAATGATCCACATGAATAAAAGGAGCTAAATACGTATCAAAAGATGAGAATGATTGTGCACCAGCCCACTCATTCTGCATAATTCCAAAGAAATTAACAATCTGATTACACAACGTTGTTAAATGCTTGGCAGGGGCAGACTTTGTTTGTGTACTAACACCACCTAAACCCTGTTGAATTAATTCCTTCAAAGACCATCCAGCATTACAACCCGTTAACATATGTAGATCATGAATATGAATATCCCCTTCACGATGTGCGCTGGCAATCTCTTCATCATAGACTTCAGACAACCAGTAATTCTTCGTGATTGAGGCTGAGTTCGATAAAATCAAACCTCCGACGGAATACGTCGTATTACCCTCAATGTGACGGTGTCCAGTATTGATGTAATTATCAACAATAGAATGATAATCAAATGTCGTATTGGTGATATTGCGAACATTCTCACGCTGTTTGCGATAGAGAATATACGCCTTAGATACATCCGTATATCCAGACTCACTCAAGACCTTCTCACAACTATCCTGAATCTTCTCCACATCCACCAAACCATTTTGAATCTTAGGTTCAAAGTCACTGGTAATACGCAATGCGATCAAATCAATGACACTATCCGTATACTCACGCTCACATGCATCAAAAGCCTTACAAATTGCACTAGCTACTTTTTGAATATCAAAACTGGCAGTTGAACCATCTCTTTTTCTAACACGATACATACAACACCTCCTAACTAGCGAATCACAACTTCTTTTACAATTGATGCCACAGCTTCCTTCATCTGTTCCATCTCTTTCATTGTATATGCATGCAAGTCAGGTTGAATCACATTATCACCTGCATGAAATTGTTGTAACACATATCTGCCACTATCACCAATAAACTTTGCAATCTCGATGATATCCTCAACAGTATGAAACTCTTGAACAACAGTCGTCCTAAACTCATGATCAACTTTATATTTTCGTAACAACTTTATACACTCTAAAATCGTATCACGATATTCAGAATCCGATTTTAGACCACTCGTCAATGCATACTTTTCCGGTACATTCTTAATATCCAAAGATACATAATCAACCAAATTCTCCTGCAGTAATATCTCTAACTTATCCGCACTTGTACCGTTGGTATCCAGCTTTACCGCATAGCCAGCATCCTTGACTTGACGAATAAATGGAATTAAAGCATCCTGTATCAAAGGCTCACCACCACTGATGACAACCCCATCTAATAAACCATGTCGCTTATTTAGATACTGCAGAATGTCATCAGCAGATAAATACTGATACTTTTCAGGAATGAATACCAAATCCTTCTTACTGCAGAATGGACACTTCATATTACATCCAGCTGTATATACAACCGCAGAAACCTTACCAGGATACTCCGTAATTGATGTCTTATCCAAAGCACCAATCTTCAGCGTATGGAAACTTTCAACATCACTCGATAAACCATTTCTAGAATTATCACAGGCAGCGTCCAACATATTCTCAAAGACATCAAAATCAATACCCTGTGCTAAAACAGCACGACATTGATTACGGAACTCATAAACATCACGCATCATACCAGATGCCTTATCCGTCGTATGCAGATGCTTAATCCGATGATCCTTCTCATCTTGAACAGAACTAACATAACCCTGTTCAATCAAACGCTGAATACTCTTCGTTGTTGTACCCTTATCCACCTCAGATATCCTCGTAACATCCTGCATGGTAATACCCTCATTCTCATTGATAATCAACAAGAACGTCAGCTGACCAGAACCAATGTCATAAGGTGCCAACATCTTATCAAAATATTTTTGCGTATTGCGAAACAACACCGATAAATTCAAAATAAAATTGCTAGTCTCACTCATGATAACCCCTAGTTTTCTACAAGATATTTTAACATACTACAACCCTACGGGCGAAAACCATCAAAGATAAACAAATCAAAATGCTTACGATTCACAACCAAATCCTTTTCAGAATGAATTGTCCAGGCAATTGCTGGATTTTTAAACAAAATACGACATAAAATCCGTGATACGTTATAACGATAATGATGATTATATGCAATGAAGTTTGGACGTGTGATAAAGTTCGTCAACAGATACTGCATGATAAAACTCGCAATCAAAAACTTACCCCTTGCATACAAGTTAGGACGATCCGCAAGCTGACCACGAATAATCATAGGGCGATTAATACGATACCAGTTTACACATATCGGATGAAAAGACTCAATACAATATAGACCCTGATAGCGACTCAATACTTCATCCGTCTTTTCACACAACAACTTCGTATCTACTCTTTCATCCGCAACCTTCAATTCAATGATCAAAGGAACTTTACCATCCACCACATCCAACACTTCTTGAAGTGTTGGAACAACCTCACTGCTCTTCAACAAATGATATTGTCTTAAATCATCCAACACAATATCACCAAACGCAATGTTTACAACCTCACCATTTTGATTCCTTAATAATCTACCAGTCCTATTATCATGAAAAACAATGGGCACACCATCCTTCGTTAACTGCACATCCAACTCAATCCCATACCCATTCTCCACAGCTAAGCGAAAAGCAGATAGAGAATTCTCTACAGCCTCTGTATGATTATCAAACAATCCACGATGCGCATAATAATAATTACGAAAACCATCCCACAACTGATCATCAACATTCTTGGGATGGATTAAAAACAAATACAACAAAACCAACACAAAACCTACATATAACAACCACATACAATTACCCTTGATAAACGAACACAAAATGCGTATCATCCGAAAGACTCTCATCAAAGCGATAATGCTCATCAAACTTCTTAATCTCTTCAGGATTCGATATTTTGTGCTTCGCCATAAACCAAACCATATCCCCACGAGCTATCTTCGCCATTGTAGCCTTCGTCACAAGCTTTCCATTCTTAAGCTCGCCAAAGACAATATCAATCATACGATCATGCTTGCATAGGTATGGTTGAATACACTTACTGTACTCCTTAGAAGCTAAGTTGATAATTACATCATCATTCAAGACACGATATAACTTATCCTGCCAAAAATCATAAAGCGAACTACCATCACCAAATACCGATTGCATTTCAAGACGATACGGCGTAATACCATCCATCGGTTTCAATATCCCATAAAACCCAGACAAGATACGAAAACAATCCTGCAAATATGCCAACTCATCCTCTTGTAATGAAATCGGCGAAAGATGCTGAAACGCAAGACCCGTATAACTAAACAACGCACAAGATAAACCACGATGTAAATCCATCAACTCAATACGCTTCAGATTTTCATCCAAAATCTTATCATTACAACGATACAAAACCTTAAGCTCATCCCTACTCATACCACGCAACTTAGATAAAAGAACCTGAGCTTCATCCACAAACAGCGGCAAACCCTTATAGGCAATATCATCATCAAAAACCATCTTTTTTGTTGGAGAGAATATAATTTTCATGTCCATATTATATAATATTTACATAGTAAGTGAGGCAAACATGCAAAAGATTAACACATTGATAGATACAACAGAAGACACAAAACTAGAACAGCTCCTGACTCAACGCAAAGCACCACTGAGCCAAGAAAGCATCCAACAAGTCCTACAAGAACTCACCATGTATATGACAGGCAATCGAAAATTCTACGTTGCACTCTATCCAAAACAAGAAGTCATAAACAACCAAACAATACAGGCAAAAGATATCGATCGCGTCGACCTTATGCAAGCAAGCGACGAAGAAAAATACCTGCCAGTCTTCTCAACCCTAGCAGGACTCAAAAAATTCAAACCAACACTCCATGCAGAAGAGGCCATCTACATCGTCAACAAACAAGACCTACTTGACTTCCTAAACAACAACGCAAAAGTCGCCGCAGCAGTCCTCAACCCACTGGAAGACGACCTCATCCTCTATCGCATCCAACTACAAAACCTCATCCAAGTACAACTCGAACAAGAGAATAACAATGGGGCTGTAACGCATAACAGCCTAGAAAATAAAATGTCCGACCTCTAAATTAAGAGGAAGGACATTTTATTTTTGGTTATAATTTATGTATGGAAAACACGATAAATCATAACACAACCCATGTAGATTATACCCCATACC
>JALENJ010000024.1 GCA_022767445.1 Erysipelotrichaceae bacterium
AACAAAGGCAGCAGAGTTAGAGAAATACCAAGGAGTAACACTAAGTGATACAGTGGATGTAACAAGTGGAGCAACATTTACAAGTACATCCTTAAAAGCAATGATTGCGACAGCTTTACAAGCTGCATCTAAGTAAGGAGGAAGGTATGAGCGAAAAGAAAACAAAAGGCCAAGGCTTCTTCTCTAGATTAGCAACAGAGAATCCAGTATTTGCCACATATTTAGGTATTTGTTCAACATTAGCAATTACAACAAGTTTAAACAGTGCAATAGGTATGGGTGTAGCGGTAATCGTAGTATTAACATTATCTAACATCCTAGTATCATTAATCGCTCCTATTACACCAGATGATATTCATATTCCTGTATACATCGTTATTATTGCCTCATTGGTAACAATCGTATCGATGTTCATGCATGCATATACACCAAGTCTATTTACAGCATTAGGTGCATTCCTAGACTTAGTCGTTGTAAACTGCATCATCTTAGGTAGAGCTGAATCCTACGCGTCCAAGCATACAGTGGTTGAATCTGCTATCGATGGTCTACAACAAGGATTTGCATACACAGGTGCTCTATTAGCTATGTCACTCATTAGACAGTTCTTAGGAACAGGTGGATTATCATTCTCTAATCCATTTACAAATAATGTAGTGTTTGCATTCAGAATTATCCCAGAGGGATATGAAATCTCAATGTTTACAGAACAGTTCGGTGCATTTATCACATTTGCATGTTTTGCTGCTGCTGTAGCTGCATATAAGAATTATCTTGCAAAACCTGCAAAGAAAGGAGCAGCTAAATAATGAGTTTATTTACACTCTTTATCAGTGGATTACTGATTAATAATATTATTCTTACTAAGTTCTTAGGTATGTGCCCATTCATGGGTGTATCTACAAAGCTAAACTCTGCAGTAGGTATGGGTCTTGCAGTAATATTCGTTATCTTTGGAGCTTCTGTATTATCATGGTTCCTATACTATGGAATTCTAGTACCATTTGAACTAGAATACATGGAACTGATTTGCTTTATTCTATTAATCGCTGCGTTTGTACAATTCGTTGAACTCTTCGTTAAGAAGTTCGCTCCAGAATTATACAAATCACTAGGTATTTACTTACCACTTATCACAACTAACTGTGCAGTGCTCTACGTCGCTATGGATAACATCACACAGAAGTACACATTGGTACAGACAATGGTTAACTCCATCGCTGTTCCAGCAGGCTTTATGATGATGCTTGTTATCTTCGCTACAATCCGTAGACGTCTCAATCAAAACGATATTCCGAAGGCATTCCAGGGCAATCCTATCGCTTTCATTTGTGCAGCTATTATGGCTGTAGCATTCTCTGCATTTGCAGGATTAGTATAAACCTTGCTTAGAATATTTATAGCAATTCTATTAGCTGTAGGTTTCTTTGCCCTGAATGTATGGCTATTAAGATTAAATCAAAAAACACCAGTTCCTGAAGGCTGTGAAGACCTAAAGGCAGAGTGTTCAGCATGTGGACTTACGGACTGTAGTGTCCGTAGAGCTCCACAAAAGAAAGAGGAGGACGAATGCTAGTTGCAGTATTAAAATCATTTGCTTTGATGCTAGTACTTGGCGCAGTATTGGGAGGAGTTCTTGCCTTTGCTTCAATTAAATTCTATGTAAAAGAAGATAACCGCAAGGAAGAACTAACAGCTCTATTACCTGGTTATAACTGTGGAGCATGTGGTAATCCAGGTTGTGCTGCTATGGCAGTTAAGCTACTTGAGGGATCTTGCCAAGTAGAACAATGTAAACCAAGCAAGCCAGAGCAAAGAGAGAAGATTAAAGAATATCTCGCTGAAAATGCGGCTTAAAAATCTGAGTTTATCTCAGATTTTTTTATGGACTCATCTTCTTCATTTCATATATAGAGGTAGGAGATATAAAAATGAAGAAGACAAAGAAATATATCATCATGATATTGATTGCTTTTGTATGCATGTTAACAAACATCATAGCTTTCAAATACTATCTTTCAAAAACAATCAACCTAAAAACAACCTATATCGCCAAACACGATATACTACCAAGACAACAAATTAAAACAGAAGATCTCATAGAGATAAAAGTTCCAGAAGTATACATGCAGACAAACACCTGGGATGATAAAACAGAAATCATAGGAAGATATACAAGTATACAAGGAATGATACCAAAAGGATCATTATTCTATAAAGATATGATATTCACTGAGGATGAACTTAAAGATTTACCAATCACAAAACTCTTAGAAAAGAATACCATCTTCACCATGGAAACAAATGTAGAGTCACTAGGTAGTGTTGTAGATGGTATGTATATAGATATCTACGTATCTATCAGTCAAAAAGGAGATGTACCAATCACAGGAACATTGATACACCATGCTGAGCTTGTATCTATTAAAGATCATAAAGGAAAACCAATTACCTCTGATGATTCAACTGGTATCCCATCCTTTATTGAAATCGGTATGAATCGCAAGGATATCGATATCTTATCACTAGCATGTACCTTAGGAGATATACGTATATTTCCAAGTCAAAATCCCTACGAAGTAGATGAGTCAAAACTCGATGAAGAATCAAAAGTAACAACCTATCTAAAAGGAATACAAGAACCAAATCCATAATACAGATTCCAAAAAGATATGGTCTAATCATCAACAGCAAACTAAAAAGGTAAAATAAAAACTCGCTGTTATGCGAGTTTATTGCTAGGGGCGACTAATGGGACTCGAACCCATGAGTGCTGGAGCCACAATCCAGTGTGTTAACCAACTTCACCATAGCCGCCATGTGCTAAAATATATTATCATATCCTAAAGTAATAAACAACAATAAATTTTAGGATATGAGTGAAAGTGTTGAGGGAATAAATGCAGGTTAGAATTGGTGACCAATTAAAAGATATAACAGTGAAGTATAGAAGACGTCAATCGATGTTATTGAAGGTAGAGGAGGATGGATCCATCCAAGTCACTTGTGGAAGTTTCTATGCGGAAGATGATATCCTACGGTTTATTAAAGAGAAAGAAAAGTGGCTGATCAAAGTCACTCATAAAATAGAAAATCGAAGTAAATATTTACAGGATGGTACAAATCTAAAAGAAGCTTGTTGGTTAGGTAAAGTATATCCAGTTGAGTATGTGATATCTAAACAGAAGTTTATGATGATACTTGAGGATAAGATTGTATTTTATCTACCTGAAATTAAAGCGGAAACGATTCGAGAGATTTTCTACGAAGCTGCGAATTCACAATTAAAAATGATGATTGAGGAGAGAAGAGGAGATTGGGATAAGTATATCTGTCAAAACAATGATAGACCTTTTCCTCAAATATCTTTAAAATATATGGCGAGCAGATGGGGTTCATACTCACCAAATACGCATCACATTAGTATGTCTTCCCGTTTGATTCATTACCCGGTTGTATGCTTAGAATATGTTCTTTTACATGAATATGCACATATTCTTGAAGGGAATCACTCAAGACATTTTTATAAGATTATAGAGACATATATGCCGGAGTATAAAGAATACAATCGATTGTTGAAATAAGAGGTTATAAATATGGATGTAATACAAGAGAATGGTGTGTTTGCGTTTGGTAGTAACATATTTGAAAACGGAGTGCTTGGTTTTGTGATAATGGCAGCACTCACATTGGTAATCGCTAAGGTGTTGGTAACGATATTACAGAAGGCATTTGATCATGCGATGAAGAATGATGCTAGAACAAGTATGCCTTTTCGCTACTTGATGAAGATATTAAAAACAGTGATCTATGTAGTAGCGATGCTAGCAATATTGATGAATATTAAACCATTACAGAGTGTTTCTACTGCATTGTTGGGTGCTACAAGTGTGATGACGGTTGTTGTTGGTCTAGCAGCACAAGAAACGTTTGGCAATTTCATTGCTGGGTTCTTTATTGTTGTATATCAACCGTTTCATGTTGGAGATATGGTAAATCTTCCAGAGAAGAATATTTCTGGTACTGTCATTGAAATTACGTTTCGACATACGATATTAAATACAGTGGAGAATACGAAGATTATCATCCCAAATAGCACGATGAATTCAGCAATCATTGAAGATAAAGCGTTTGGACAAAAGACGTATATTCGCTATATGACAATGAGCGTTGGCTATGATACAGATATCGATCACTTGGAGAAGGTTATCACAGATGTAGTAGTCAATACAGAAGGAGTCATCGATACAAGATCCGCCGAGGCGAAAGAAAAGAATGTAGCTATCAATATCAGAGTCAATGATTTCTTGGATAGTGGAATAGAGATTCGCTTTGCTTTTACAACAAAGTCGCTAGCAAAGAGCTTTGAGATTGCCTCACAGATTCGTAAGAAATTACTCGTTGCCTTCAAGAAGGAAGGAATTGAAATTCCTTACAATAAAGTACAGATTATCAAATAAATGTAAACGTTTACATTTATTTGATAGAAATCGTAGAGAAAATCATCGAAAATAGAAAATAGAATATTGAAGCAAAATTATTTTGTATTATCATGTAGTTACAAGGACAACAAGTATTTGCAATAGAGAATGGAGATGATGCTACATGGATAAGGTGCATGTTCTTTTTGCTATAAAATACGAAATTGTAACAACCCCAGGTGGGGAAGTTTTTGATGGGGTTTCTTTGAATATGTGTTTTTAAGATGGACAGTGAATGCCCATCTTTTTAAATACAAAATATCTGATGAACATAAAGGAGGAAAAAGTTATGGATCAGACAAATTTAGATTTTTTTGAGGCAGCAGCGAGTGGTGATTTTGCGAAGTTGTGTGCACAAGTATCCAAGGGAGCAGATGTGAATGTCGCCAATGGCGATGGAAGAACTGCTTTGATGAGAAGTGCGAAGCGTGGATACACAGAAATCGTAAGATTCCTACTAGATAATGGTGCCGATACAAGAGCGAGAGATAAGAATAATAAGACTGCTTTAATGGGTGCTGCTAAGAAGGGCCATGTAGAGATTTGCCGTATGTTAATACATGCTGGAGCAAATATTAATGCGCATGATAATAAAGGTAGAACAGCATTGATGAGAGCTTCATTATTAGGACAAGTGGATACTGTGAAGTATTTATTATCCAAAGGAGCTGAGGTAAATGCAGAGGATGAACAGGGACGTACTGCATTAATGGAAGCAGTTAATGCATATAAATTAGAAGTAATTAAAGACTTGATCGATAATGGTGCAGATGTCAACAAGGCAGATGCGAAGGGTTGTACAGCACTGATGCGTGCTGCGTATATCGGTATTCCTGAACTGGTGAACTATCTACTAGAAAAGGGAGCTGATAAAGCAGACAAAGATTATGAAGGAAACCTTGCAATTCACTATGTACGTAAAGAGTGCTTAGCGGACTTGAAGGATATCCTAAAGTAGGAGGTCATGATGAAAGACTATCTAGCAAATGAAGTAAGAAATGTAGTAGTACTAGGACATTCTGGTGCTGGTAAAAGTTCAGTGATCGAAGCTAGCCTCTACTTTACAAAAGCCATTGAGCGCTATGGTAAAAATAATGATGGAACAAGTGCTTTAAACTATGATCCAGAAGAAGGAAAACGTGGCACATCTGTATATTGCCATGTCGCACCAGTTGAATGGAAAGATAAGAAGATTAATTTCATTGATACACCAGGTTATATGGATTACGAAGGTGAAGAAGCGACTGGTTTAATGATGGGAGATAATGCCCTCATTGTTGTCAACGCCAAAGAGGGAATTGAATCTGGAACAGAGAGAGCTTGGCAACAAGCAGCGATCAAACAGAAGCTACCAACGATTTTCTTCATCAATAAGATGGATGTAGAAAATGCAAACTTTGATTCTGTATATGCAAGTCTAAGAGAAAAATTTGGTAAGAGTGTCATTCCTTTTGAAGTACCTATTATTGAAAAGAATGAGGTTGTAGGTTCCGTCAATATCTTGCGTCGTAAAGCATGGTTCTACAATGACCGTACACAACCAAAAGAAGTGCCAAGTGATTTAGTCAGTGAGGTAGAACGCTACTATAACGAAATCGCAGAAGCCATTGCAATGACAGATGATGAATTAATGGAGAAGTTCTTCTCTGGTGAGACTTTTGATGAACATGAATTAGCAAAGGGCTTACGAATCGGTGTTAGAAATGGTGATATTCGTCCTGTATATTGCGGTAGTGCAGATAAACAAACTGGAATTGAACGTCTATTAGACTTAGTGACAGAGTACTTCCCAAGCTATGCAGAAAAGGGACGTATCCAAGCTAAGAACCTCAAGGGTGAAAACATCGACATGGAAACAAATGAGAATGAAGCTTTAAGCGCATTTGTTTTCAAGACAATTGTCGATCCATTTGTTGGTAAAGTATCCTACCTAAAAGTAATGAGTGGTGTATTGAATAGTGATAGCCAAGTCTACAACTCTAAGAAAGATATCACTGAGAAAGTCAACCAAATCTATGTCATCAATGGTAAGTATCAGATTGGTGTTGGTAAGCTGTTTACAGGTGATATTGGTGCAGTCGTTAAACTACAATCAACAGAGACGAACGATACCCTCTGCACACGCTCACGTGTTATCTATTATCCAGAGATTGAATATCCAAAACCAATGTTAGGCTATGCAATCTATCCAAAGACAAAAGCAGATGAAGATAAGTTATCTGCTGGTATGCATAACTTGATGCTTGAAGATCATACAATTAAGTTTGTAAATAATGATGAAACACATCAACAAGTCTTATATGGACTTGGTGACCAACACATTGATTTAATACTCTCTAAACTAAAGAGTAAATACAAAGTAGAAGTCACAACACAGACACCAACTGTACAGTATCGTGAAACGATATCTGCCAAGGCAGAAGCACAAGGCAAATATAAGAAACAAAACGGTGGTGCTGGTCAATATGGTGATGTATGGGTAAGATTTGAGCCATGTGATTCAGATGAGATGGAATTTGCGGAAGAAGTATTTGGTGGTGCAGTACCAAAACAATACTTCCCACCAGTTGAACAAGGATTACGCGATTGCATGAATAAGGGCGTACTTGCAGGATACAAGGTAGTAGGCGTAAAAGCTACCCTATATGATGGATCCTATCATCCAGTAGACTCCAAAGAAGTAGCCTTTAAAGAAGCAGCTAGACTTGCGTACAATGCAGCGATGCCAAAGGCAAAACCAGTACTTCTAGAACCAATTGGCAAAGTCATTGTAAAAGCACCGGAAGACTACACAGGTACATTGATGGGAGACTTTACAAAGCGTAGAGGTATCATCCTGGATATGTCGACTGAAGATGGACTACAAGTCATCCAAGCAGAAGTTCCAATGGCAGAGATATTAACATACGCTACAGAATTACGTTCCATGACCCAAGGACGTGGAAGTTATGAGATGGAGTTTGATCGCTACGAAGCAGCACCACATGATGTTGCAGAAAAAGTGATTCAAGCAAGACAAAAGGATAACGCATAAGATATAAAAACCATGAAATCACAGGTGGCGTTAAGGGGAAATTGTTTTTCCGTATTGCAATTTTATGTGCAATCGGATAAAATAATTGAGCGCCCCCGTGATGGAATTGGTAGACGTAGGGGACTCAAAATCCCCCGGTAGCGATACCGTGTCGGTTCGAGTCCGACCGGAGGCACTAAAAAGGTCTGGCACATGCTGGACCTTTTTCTATGAGTATATTCATTGCAGACAAAGAAACGAATTTAGTAAAATGAGTATGATAAAAAGGAGATTAAGTTATGGGATTTTATGACTACAATGTAACAGATGCGAAAGGCAATCAAGTATCTTTAAAAGAGTATGAAAATAAAGTAGTACTTGTTGTAAACACAGCGACAGGTTGTGGATTTACACCACAATACGAAGAAATAGAAAAGATGTATGAGACATACCACAACCAAGGATTTGAGGTATTAGATATTCCTTGTAATCAATTTGGTCAACAGACACCAGGATCTGATGAAGAGATTCATGAGTTCTGTTCATTACACTACAATACACAATTCCCACAGATGCATAAGTCTGATGTCAATGGTGAAAACGAATTACCATTATTCACATTCTTAAAGAAAGAAAAGGGATTTGCAGGATTCACTGGCGAGAAGGCAGAGTTTATGAACGCTCATGTAGGTGGATTACATCCAGACTTCAAAGAGACATCTGATATCAAGTGGAACTTTACAAAGTTCTTGATTGATCGTCAGGGTAATGTTGTAGAACGTTATGAACCTACTGCTGAGATGAGCGATATCAAAACAGCAGTTAAAAACTTACTCTAATTTCAGGGAGTCATATCATCTAATACAAATATAAAAGTAGAAGTTAATTCTATGGAGGTTATAAGATGAATGACTTAAATGCAGTAGAAATTAAAGGCACAGTGATGTATGAGCCAAGTACACGTAGTACAAAGAATGATTCGACGATGTCTACATTCTCCGTTTGTGTTAAACACAAAGAGCCAAGCAAAGCAAAAGATTATTTGAATGTAGTTGCTTGGGGAGATGTCGCCAATCAAGTACAAGAAGAATTTCATGCCGGAACAAGAATTGGTATCAAAGGATACCTACGTAAACAGTTCTATATGAAAGACGAAAGTAAGAAGACGGTCGTGCAAATCGTTGCCGAAAAAATCTATCATCCACAAGATGAACAGGTAGCATAACAGAGTGCGTGAAAGCGCACTTTTTTGTTATAATACAAGTAAATAAACGCGAGGAAATTATGAATCAATATATATTTGTCTTGGAGATTATAGGTACTATCGCATTTGCGATTTCAGGTTCACTGGTTGCGATTAAATCAAAGATGGATTTGTTTGGTGTAGTGATTATAGGTGTGATAACCGCTACCTTTGGTGGGGTTATGCGAGATATCGTACTGGGAGAGTTACCAAGTGCATTTTCAAATCCAGTCTATGTGATTGTCGCAAGTATTACATCATTAATCGTATTCTTGTTTACGTATTTCAACGTAACAAAAAAACAGCTTCAACAAAAGGTACTTTATAAGAATCTTTTGTTGGTCGCAGATGCGATTGGCTTGGGTGTATTTACTGTGGTTGGTGTACAAGTTGCTTACTTGATTCACGTCAATGTACGTATCTTCTTACTTGTCTTCTGTGGTGTATTAACAGGTGTTGGTGGTGGACTTGTACGTGATATTTGTGTGAATCAACTACCACAGATATTTCATACAGATGTCTATGCAATAGCTTCTATGATAGGGGCTATCCCATGTGCAATGCTTATGCATTCTGGTAATGCTAGAATGGGAATCTGGGTAGGCTTGATTTCTGTTATCCTTGTACGAGGACTAGCAGTCCACTTTAAGTGGAGTTTACCAGTCATTCAGAAGTAGTTAGCTATCTTGTTCAATCATATTGATTAAGAAATCTGTCATATATGTAATGATATGTACAGATTTTTTTAGATTCTGATCACTCTTGTTCATTGACCATAGATGTATGGAAGAAAATGTAAGTTCATCTACATCGATATGATAGTGTGTGCATATACAAAACAGAATACTTTTGATTTCAATATCTGTACATACATATGGTTGAAATGTATGATTTGTTACAACTTTAATACATTGATACATGCCTTCTTTCATACACAATGTTGTATCAATATCAGGCATCAATCTTTTGATTGTATGCATGATATTGATATCCACCAATTTAGGTTTTTCTATATGTTTACCAACAGTTTGGTGGATATCAAATAAACGTTGGTTAGAGAGAATGATTGCTTTCATATTTCTTCTGACAGTACGCTGGTATTGATTCTTCCATTCAATATATGAGGCAAGCATACTTGCATTTGGATATTGTTCAAAGATGGAACAGATATGTTCTATTTTCATCGAATGAAAATGGGCAATCAGCCTTAAGAATTGTATATAACAGTTAGGATAATATAGATTACGTATGTTCATTTGTATGTACCTCACTGTTATATACAAATGAAGAGAGTGACATCCCTAAAAAGAATGTAACCTCACTTTATTTTGATATCGTGCTATAATAGCGATATCAAACGGAGGTAATCAAATGGAACAATTAGAATTTAAGTTTGATACACAATTATTGATTGATGGTCACGATTTAGATGAAGATGAGATTAATGATTATATTACAGAACACTTTAAAGGAGATTGCTTACTTGTAGTTGGTGATGATACTTTGATTAAGATTCACTTCCATACAAATGAGCCATGGCAAGTGTTAGAGTATGCACAATCCATCGGTGATATCTATGATGTTGTTGTAGAGAATATGCAACGTCAAGAAGAAGGATTAAAAGGATAAAAGACGGAGAGTGTCCGTCTTTTAATATCCATTCTCATAGAAGTATTGATCAACCATACTTGGGTAATCTTCAAGATTGAGATGGAAACTTGAATGGTTTTGTATGAGTCTATCTGCGATGTAACCATGTAGCCAAACTGCCATGCATAATGCTATTGGTATATCTGTTTGATATGCCAACAAAGCTGTTATCATACCAGTGAGTAGGTCGCCACTACCGGCTTGAGCAAGTGCTTGGTTACCTGTTTGGTTGATGTAGAAATAGCCGCTAGGTGTGGCGATAATTGTATGTGCATCTTTTAATACAATATAGATGTTTAACTCTTTTGCGTATTTTAAGGTATACGCAAGAGGGTTATTTTTTACTTCCTTGATTTCTAGGTGGAACAGATCCGCGAATTCACCGATATGAGGCGTGATAATGATCTTTGATTTTGCAAAACGCAACTTCCAGGTATTGTACTTGAGTAGGCGTATGGCTTCAGCATCAAATACCAAAGGACATTGACTTTCTTGGATTAGGATATCCAATACATCCTCTTTTTCATGCATGTTCGTTGTACCACTACCAAATCCAATGACATTTGCATTTTTGATAGAAGGTAATAGTTGTGGGTTTATCGTATCCTTTGAAAAAGGATGGAAAACAGCATTGGTATGCTTACTGGCAACAATTGGGTAGATACTATCGTTTACACCGACTTCGATGTATGGAAAGCCCAAAGATTTCGCTCCTGTGATATTTAAGGATAAGGCACCGGCCATTCCGTATGATCCACCAATCAATAATATCTTTCCATAACTTGTCTTATGTGAATTGACTTTTCTTTTCTCAAGGTGCTTAAAGAAAACAGTTGTATTCATATCCAAAGATTTAATTGGTATGTGATGTGGAATATCAAGAGATACCAACTCTAATTGTTGAAATAAAGAATGATTCTTGTATAACATGTGGAATGGTTTATAACAATCTATCGCAAAAGTAATCGTTGATTGTAATGCGTATGGATCGTGTTGGCAACTATCACATTCAGCAGCTGAATTGATATCAATGCTGAAGATAGGTTTATGTACAGATTGAATTTGTTTGAAAATTGGTTTTAGTACATCTTTAAGACTACCGTGATAACCAATACCATAAATACCATCGATTATGATATCGCATTCATGCAAGCAAGTTTCTAACTGAGAGATAGGTTGGAAGTAGTTGGTATCTAGCTGATTATACAATTCGATAGCTTGGAGTGATGTAGGTTTACCATCAACAAAAATAATACCGACAATATTTGCGTTTAGCTTTGGTAACATTGCGATACAATCAGCACCATTATTACCTTTACCAGCAAGCAGTAAGACTTTATCACTTGGATTTAGGTGCTGATTGATGTGCTTGGCTAATTTATCTGCAGCACGTTGAATTAGTTGTATCGATGTAAGATTTGAATTAATTTCGATCTGATGCATTTCATCACGAGTTACGATCATAAATGTTTTCCTTTATAGCATTATCTTATCATTAGTACAAATGTATTGTGAAAAATAATCTGCAGGATGTGCTATAATTCACGTAAGCAGTAGAAAGAAGGAGGATTTGCTAACTATGCCAACAAAAAAGAGCATTAAAGCTGTATCACAGGAAGCACAAACAGTGAAAGAAGCACCTAAGAAGACGAAAAAAGCAGCATCAACCGTAGCAAAACCGGTTAAAAAAGAAACTGCGAAAAAGCCTAAATCTAAAAAAGTAGTCCAAAAGAAGAATGTTGATTCTGATTTGAAGACAGTCAAAGATTATGTAGACGCAATTAACTGGAAGAAGGGAGAAGCTAAAGCACTTGATTGGCTGTATATCGAACTCAGTGCGGCAGCACTACTGACACAGTTTGAAGCTGGAAAAGATAACCTCAAGACAGTATGTGATGCAATGTATGAATGCATGCTGGAAGGAGATTACTATATCAATGAACCAACTAAGGATAACTGTGCAACTGGTGTTGTAGCTGTTCGCTATTATTGCGATAACTTAAGTCCAGAACGAAAGAAATATTCCGAAGTAAATCAATAAGATGATAAGGCTGAGCATTGTAGAAATGTTCGGTTTTATTTTGTTAGAAGGTATGTGTTCATCCAAAGGAAAATCATCTCAGAAAGTCCAGTAATTTCCATACGTACGGCGCAATCAAGAAAACATATAAAACAAACAAAATAAAATAGAGATTGATGTTGATAAAACTGAGGTAATTGTATAAACAAGAGTACATAGAATATCAAAGATAGATATGCAAACACTAAGTGTAGATTCTTGAATACGGGCAGATATGGAAATACAAGTGTTAATATTGCACAAGTAAAGAAAAAGATACGCAATATCCTAGATGTATGTTTGAATACAAAGTATAAATAACAAAGTATCATCACACACAAAATATAAGGAATGATATTGATAACAGGTTTTGATAATAAAACACTTATATTCGTATCAAAACCTGATAAACATAACCAAAACACAGTAAATAGCAGTGGGAATATTGGAAATATCAATAACTTGTAATATCTCTTTGCAAAGTTCATAGATTTATTATAACAAAGCAATTGAAATATCATTGCGGATTCGTGCTATAATTCTATCGTTATGAAAAAGAAAGAAATATATGTGATTATTGTATTGTTGTTGGTGGCGATTCTCGGTGTAATTGGTGTAAGAGCGATCCAGAATCAACGTCGAACAGCAAGTAAAAACAACCAAACAAATACAACTGAAACTCAAACAACAGAAAGTGAGAGTACTTTACAGATACCAACAGAAACAGCTGTAGGGACATGGGTTGGTATCGTGCATCGTGATCAGGTTGTTCAGTGGTTTGACTCTGGTGTCGATGGTGAATATACAGTACAGGGTGATGTTGGAGATATGCACGTTGAAGTCAAAGATGGAAAATGGCATGTACGTGAAGTAGATTGCCCTAACCAAGTATGTGTAAAAATGGGTTGGGCTGATGAAAACAGTATTATCCCAATTACTTGTCTGCCAAATAACATCTACATTGGACCAGCAGATCAATTGAAAGAATATCTAGGTGCTTAATGAGAACAGCTAGTGTAAAGCGTTTTACCATGCTTGCCTTATTATCGGCGATGGCAATTACATTGAATATACTTGAAACTTCAATGATTCCACCGATTATGGGTGTATTTCGTATCGGTCTTGCAAATATTATCGCTTTGATAGCATTATATATGCTTGGTATTAGAGATATGTTAATTGTCAACGCTATGCGTGTTGTCATCGGTAATCTTTTAACAGGTACGATCTTTGGTAGTGTATTCTGGATTAGTTTTGCAGGAGTAATACTATCTAGTATCACTTTGATTTTGATGGACTTCATGAAGTCATCTACGATGTTTACATCTGTGATGAGTTCAATTGCACACTCACTTGGACAGGTATTGATTGTTTCGTTCTTTTATATGCAACCGTCATTTGTGGTTGTATTACCTTACTTCTTATTGTTGTCAATTCCAACAGGACTATTAACTGGTTTTGTTGCTAAGATAGCAATATCTAGAGTAAAGCCATTACGTTAAAAAAGGGGGCTGTAACGATTAAGTGAATTTTATAGATTTACTTGAGGTGTACAGCCTCTTTTATTTTAAGAAATAGTATTTCTACATTAGGAATGAAGCTTTAGTTGCTTTAGCGTCTCTTTTTATGGTGATTAAGATTTAATATTTGGATTCACCATATTTTTTTGAGCAAATACACAATATATTTCACTAATGCCAATTAACAATAAGGAAAGTAAATTAAAAATAATATTTAATTTAGATTCAAAAGCGATACTAAATGTAATTAGATTAAGAACAAATGTAATATGCATTAAATAATTTAAAACACGTAGATATTGTTTTTCGTTTTTCATCTAATTTGTAATTCCTTTACTTATTAAACAAGTTATATATGATTCAGCTAGCGCCACTCCAAAGTAAATAACGAATCTTTTGAGAGTCCAAGGTCCAGTTTTAAAGAAAGCTTTAACAACTGATTTAGTCAGATCAATTCCCATGCTTACTAGGCAAGCATTTACTGTCGGTTTAGAAGCAGAAGAGCTAAAGTTTGCAGAATAGTGCTGAAATAAATAATCTTCTGTTCCAGGTTGTGGATTAGGATTTCCCGGCCACCAAGTTGGTTTATACGTAGTTCCGTCAATTTTAAGTTCATTGGTTATTTCATTAAATTCTACTACAATAGATTCTTCTGAATTGGATACTTCTAATTTTCCAACAGCAGGATCAATAGATGGAATATCTCTTATTTCAACTATTTGACTATCGTTGTGAACTATTTCTTCTGCAAAAACTTTAGTTGGTAAAATGATTAAAAACATTAATGTAGCTAGTACTAATGTAATTATTTTTTAAACATAATATTTCCCCTTTCAAATTTCATTTAACACTTAAATCATATGAGAAAATTAAAAATACCTGTCTTATACCTTGCAACACATATATGATGAATATTATATTGTCCCTTTCTGCACGTTTATTACAACTTCATAATATAAATTACACTAAAAAATACAAGTCTGTTATTTGGTAGAAAAAAGAGCTATAATTATATTTAGTCAATCAAAGGGGCTGTTATGCGTTACAGCCTTTTTTAAGTTACAGAAAAATAAAAGCATGCCTTAGCATGTTTGTTTACAGTGTATCAGCAGGGGTAGAGAGAATCGAACTCCCATCAGCGGTTTTGGAGACCGATGTACTACCATTGTACGATACCCCTAAATAAAAAGTGACGCGTACGGGATTCGAACCCGTGAATGCCGCCGTGAAAGGGCGGTGTGTTAAGCCACTTCACCAACGCGCCAAGTGCTTGTATAATATAGCATGTCTATAAACTGTTTGCAATAAATTTTTCGTAAAAAATTAGAAATTTATTTATTAAACGTATGTGTTTGATATAATTACATACAAGAGAACGCATGTTTTCAAGATAATAAAAAGAAAGAGAGGACTTTTAATGATTGATTATAGTGAGGGAACAGGCAAACAATATCATACAGGTGTCGGTAAAGGCGATGTTGGAAGATATGTCCTATTACCTGGTGATCCAAAACGCTGTGCAAAGATAGCTAAGTACTTTGATGATCCACAATTGGTTGCGGATAGTCGTGAGTATGTTACATATACTGGTTATCTAAATGGTGTGAAGGTATCCGTAACATCGACTGGTATTGGTGGACCTAGTGCTTCCATTGCGATGGAAGAATTAACAGCAGTTGGTGCAGACACATTTATTCGTGTAGGTACTTGTGGTGGTATGGACTTAAATGTTAAAAGCGGTGATCTAGTTATCGCTACAGGTGCTATCCGTATGGAAGGTACATCAAAGGAATATTCACCAATTGAATATCCAGCAGTTGCGGATTTAGAAATCATTAATGCACTTGTCGAAGGTGCAAGAAAGATTGATCATCCATATCATACGGGTGTTGTAGAATGCAAGGATGCATTCTATGGACAGCATCGTCCAGAAACTTTACCGAATGGACAGGATTTGATACGTAAGTGGGATGCATGGGTAAGAATGGGTTGTAAGGCATCAGAGATGGAGTCTGCAGCACTATTTATCGTTGCTAGCTACCTACATGTACGTTGCGGTACAGTGCTGCTAACAGTGGCTAACCAAGAGCGTGCCAAGGCAGGTTTGCCAAATCCTCAAGTACACGATACGGACCTGGCAATCAAGTCAGCAATTGAGGCTGTTAAAATCTTGATTGAGCAGGATGGCAATACAGATTGAGGATTCAACTATGTTAAAACAACCAGTCAGAACAAACATCTCTGACTTTCTAAAAGGGACAATGGGATCACAGTTTGTGATCCCTGTCTATCAACGAAATTATACTTGGATTCCTGAAAAGGAAACTGCGAAGTTTATGAGTGATATTTACGATGTACTTACATCGAAAAAAGATTCTCATTTCCTTGGCATCATCATTCATGTGGATGAAAAGATATCATCATTATTTCAACAATTACAAATCGTTGATGGACAGCAAAGACTTACAACTGTATTTATTCTTCTTTTAGCAATGAAATACGTAGCACAGGATACAAAAGATGAAAAGATGGTCGGTTATATCTCTGATTATTATTTATATAACCATCACGCAAGTGATAGAGAAAGCTTACGACTGAAACCAATGGTATCTTCAGATGATGTTTATGCCAAATTGGTTTATAGCAACGTTAATAACCTATCCTTAAGAGAGAAGACATCCAATGTTTATCGTAATTTTGTGTATATACGTAAGTTGTTATTACAATGGATGCAGAAGTATTCTTTGCAGGACATTTTTGAAAGCTTAGGGAAGATGGAAATTTTAGATTTTCCACTATCCAACAAGGACGATGCACAACAGATATTCGAATCGATTAACGCTACAGGAGCACCACTTACTGCAGCGGATTTAATCCGTAACTATGTGTTAATGAATTATCCAGATGAAATACAAGAGAGATATTATCGAATCTTTTGGCAACCGATGGAACAGATGTATCCTGAGTCAAGAAGACTAGAAGACTATTTCCGTTATTTCATTGCGACGAAAACATATGCGTTGTTGAACCGTAAAGATGTCTATGAAGGATTTAAGCAATATTGGCAAACTAGCAAAGAGACTACAGAAGAAAAGCTACAGGAAATCAATGCATACTGCAGGCATTATTATGAGATCTTTGATGATCAATCATCGGATAAAGATATAGAGAATTGCTTAGCTAATTTTAGAAGAAATGATACGCGTTCAACAGCACCATTTATGATGGAGATGTATCATCTGTTTAATAATGATAAGCTAGCAAAGAAGACATTTATTGGAATCATTGGCTTATTAGATTCTTATCTGATGCGTCGAGCAATTGTAGCTAATGATACATCTACATTAGGCAGGTACTTTCCAACACTGTTAAGAACAATCATGTATGCAAATACGAAAAAGGGAAGTGACTTATTGTCATTAACAAAATTAAATCTAGTTTCCTACAATCGTGGCAAAGCACTTGCAATGCCAACCGATGAACAGATTCGTATCCGTTTAAAGGAGAGTAATGCATATGCACTTATGTGCATACGACCACTTCTTGATCGTCTTGAACAAGAGGGAGCTTCTGCGAAAGTAGACACAAGAAATTTAAACATTGAACATATCATGCCACAAAGTCCAAATGCATACTGGCTAAAGAACTCCAAGGTAGCCAATGAAGATGAATATGATTTCTATGCTAACTTAATAGGAAATCTAACACTATGTGCACAGATTGATAATGTCGAAATGGCAAATCATGACTTTGAGAAAAAGAAGAAGATTCTATCCAAGACGATGCATATTCGTCTTAATACAGAACTTCTAAAGATGAAAGAATGGAATAAAGATACGATATTAAAGCGTTGTAACGCTCTAGCAAATCAAATTATCAAGATTTATCCATATCCAAATGTAACAAAGGGAAAACAAAAGATGCAAAAATCACTCAACAAAGAAAATATGATTGTATTAAATGCTGCAACTGTAAGTGCAAGAGCAATCTATCATAGTGACACTGACATTGAAGTGTTGCCAGGTACAACAATGAAGATATACGGTACACGTGAAATGCGTACAATGAAGGAACTCTTCAATGAACTAAATGATAGAGGCGTCTTGAATATCGATGATAATCAACGCGTTCAGTTTGCTCAAAGCTGGCATTTCAAAAACCTAAACTCCGCTGCCCAATTCTTAATGCATAGAGGCGGTGAGAATACCGCTGCTTGGAAGAATGAGGATGGCACAACATTTATGAACATAAGCCAACCTCAACAAACACCAGTAAGTAAACAGGCTAATAAGACAAGTACACTAAAAGCAGCGGTTAAAAAGAAGATCACTAGCAAAACAACCAAGAAGTCTACAACAAAAACAACATCAGCTAAGAAACAACATTCCTCTAATTCTTCAAATAACAGAAGACGTAATCTGAATCCAAGAGGAATACAACCACAGAAAGTTTCTTCCTATCAGGAACAAAAAAGTGCTAACCCATTCTATCATCCAATCAACAATGATAAGTAGGGTTAGTCACGCAGGGAATACCAATCAATATACTTTTTAAAAGCAGAAGGAATTGCAAGAGATTGTAGTTCTTTTTTCGTTACCGAATAGAAGTCTTGATCAAGTTGTTGTATCTGGGCAACTTTAATCTCATATGCATGCATATGCCACTCAAGATGCGTAAAGATGTGGACTGACTCGGGCAGTACTTGAATCTTTAGGGGAGTAAAACCAAGAGATTCAACATACTGAATTGCAGATGATTGATTGAGATGCTTATCTATACCTATAAATTCATAGAGTCCAGCAAGTAATCCTGAGGATGGGCGTTTATGTACAACAAAGGACTGATTATCACGAATGATGAATAATGTTCTTTCTATGATCTTACGCTTCTTTAAAGCAGATCGATAAGGAATACTCTGTGTTACATCATGTATGCATGCATAACAATTTTCCTTCAGAGGACATTTATGACATTGAGGTGTTCCATTAGGTACACATACCGTTTCACCTAACTCCATGATTCCCTGATTAAAAGAGGAGTAATCATAGTGTTTATCTTTGTTGGTATAGAAGTTATGAAGTTTATCCTCTAGTATATTTCTTACCTTGGGATTACGAATATCATCTTGAATACCATAGTATCTAGCCAGTACTCGTAGTACATTTCCATCGATTGCACTGACTGGGATATCAAAGGCGATGGAAGCGATCGCACCTGCTGTATATGGACCAATTCCTGGTAAGTTTAATAAAGCATGATAATCATTAGGTAACTTACCATTATATTGGTCCACCAACACATTGGCACACTTCTTTAGATTACGAGCACGACTGTAATATCCAAGACCTTCCCATAAGCGCATGAGTCGATCATCACTACATTGTGCAAGGTCTTGAATTGTAGGAAGTGCTTCCTTGAAGGAAAGATACTTTGGCTTAACTGCTTCTATCCTGGTTTGTTGTAACATGATTTCACTTAACCATACATCATAAGGATTACCTGTATCACGCCAAGGCAGGCTTCTTTTATTTTCTTTATACCACTCAATGAGTGAGTGGATATCATTTTCTCTCATGGAATTCATTCTAGCAGATATTGCATGCATTCGTCATTTTGGATACAATGATTTTGTACTTGCGAGCATAATTCAGTGGTAGAATGCGACCTTCCCAAGGTTGATATGCGGGTTCGATTCCCGTTGCTCGCTCTTTAAGAAGAATCGCTATTGAGGCGATTTTTCTTTATATTTCTCAACTTTTGGTGAAACTTAACACTGTTATTCTTTCATATCCAAAATCAATGTACGAAAGTAACTATTTTGCGTAATGGTTGCTTTCATGTGAAAAGTACAGTAATATCTAAAGGACTTTTAAAAGATAACTGATGATGCTGGTCGAATAAAAGATCGATCAGTTTTTCTTTGAAGATCTGTAGTTAGACTACAAGGGAGATATATGAACTTTACTGATTTAAACTTAAAAGAACCAATTCTAAGTGCTGTGCTTAAGGCAAAGTATGAAACACCATCACCAATCCAACAACAAGCAATTCCTGTGATGTTAGAAGGCAAGGATGTAATTGCTTGTGCACAAACAGGTACAGGTAAAACAGCTGCTTTTGCATTACCAATTCTAAATACACTGGAGTATCGCAAACAACATCAAATTCGTGCTTTGGTACTAACTCCAACAAGAGAGCTAGCTGTACAGATATTTGAGAATTTCAAGAAGTTTGGACGATACTTAAAGTTACGTGCTTGTTGTGTGTATGGTGGAGCACCTGCTGGTCCACAAAGAAAAGCATTGCGTGTTGGTTGTGATATTTTAATTGCGACTCCTGGTAGATTGAATGATTTTATCAATCAGGGGGAAATCAGTCTAGATCATATAAATATATTTGTCTTAGATGAAGCAGATCGTATGCTTGATATGGGCTTCATCAAAGATGTTAAAACAATTGCGGCAAAATTACCTGAAAGTCGTCAGACAGTCATGTTCTCTGCGACGATGCCGAAGGAAATCAAGGATTTAGCAAGTGAGCTATTAGTAAATCCTACAGAGATTCAAGTGGCTCCTCCTGCAAGTCCTGCGGATACAATCACACAGTATCTTGTATATTGCCAAAAAGCAGATAAGAAGCGTGTATTGAAACAGATGTTAAGTACAAATGAAGTGACGAAGGCAATCGTATTTACACGTACAAAGATTGGGGCAGATCGTCTAACAAAGAAATTGGTGGAAGATGGTATTAAGGTACTTGCAATCCATGGTAATAAGACACAAGGACAACGTCAAAATGCACTACAGCGTTTTAGAACAAATCAGGTTCAAGTGTTGGTAGCTACAGATGTGGCTGCTAGAGGTATTGATATCTCTGGTATCTCACATGTATTTAATTATGATTTACCAGAGGATGCGGAGTCTTATATCCATCGTATTGGTAGAGCCGGCAGAGCTGGTAAAGAGGGTATCTCTATTTCTTTGTGCTGTAGTGAGGAACTCAATCTTCTTGCGGCGATTGAGAAGATGTTAAAAAGAGAAATTCCTTTGATTCAAACGGAGTATTCTGTTGAGTTAAAACGTAAGAAATTCTCTTCGTCTAAAAACACAAAGTCTAAGTCGAGAAATAATAAGCGTTCATCCTCTATAAATGCTAAGGCTCAACATAAATCTAGTTCTAGAGGACAAAAGAAAACGCATCATTCGAAACAGAATCATGCGCCTAGAAAACAAAATAGAGATAAAAGAAGATAAGGTGTGGAGAAATCTACATCTTTTTGTTTAAGGATTGTATGTAATTTTCTGCTTGCTTGATACCATCTACTGCACTGGAAACAATACCACCAGCATATCCAGCACCTTCACCACATGGATATAGTCCACGGATACTAGTGCTATTTCCACCTTCATTTCGAACGATGCGAATAGGTGAGGAAGAGCGGGATTCCAATCCAACCATAATACCGTTATCAATCCATCCATGAATTTTCGTATCGAATTGTTTCATGCCTTCTTCCATGGCTTGATTTACCTCATCGCTGAAGAATGCATGCATGTCAGTCATGTATGTAGGGCGTGGATAGGAAGATGATACAACTAAGCTGGAGGATGTTTGATGTTGTAAATAATCTTTGATGTTTTGTACAGGGGCTAAATATTCTTGTTTAAAACATTTTTGTTCAAGCTGTTTTTGAAACTCGAAACCATCTAAAGGATGTCCTTTATCAAAATCAGAGCGTGGTATCTGAACAAGAATTGCACTATTTGCGTTTTTACCTGCACGGTTACTGTAGGACATACCATTCACAGCCAATGTATTTTCTTGTGTACTGGCTGGTATCACGACTCCACCAGGGCACATACAGAAGGAATATACCCCACGATTGACGGAAGTCTTTGCGGTTAGTTGATAGGAAGCTGCGTGCAGAGATGGATGTCCATAGTATTTTCGGTATGTACTTTGATCAATGAGACTTTGTGGATGTTCAACACGTACGCCGATGGCGAAATCTTTTTGTACAATCTCAACACCTTGTGCCAATAGATTTTCGTATGTATCACTTGCACTGTGTCCAGCACAAAGTAGTACACAATCTGTATCGAAATCTTGATCTGTTGTATGAATACCAACAACTTGATTGTCTTTGATATACAAGCTTTCTAATTTGGTGTTGAAGTGAATCTCTCCACCGAAGCGTATAATCTTTTCACGTATTTTCTTTACGATGGTTTGAAGTACATCAGTGCCTAGATGTGGTCGTTGTTCATACATGATACTAGGATTAGCACCTGCTTCAACAAATTCTTCATATACTTTTGTGACACGGATATTCTTCATGCGTGTGGTTAGTTTTCCATCTGAGAAAGTACCAGCTCCACCTTCGCCAAATTGTACGTTGGATTCAGGAAGTAATTTACCTTGGGTAAAAAATTCATGGATGTCCTTTGTACGTTGCTCGACGGATTGACCACGTTCAATGATGATAGGGTTTAGACCAGCTTCAGCTAAGATTAGTGCTGCGTACATTCCACTCGGTCCAAAACCTACAACGATAGGTCGCTTATTTGGTTGTGCATGTACAACAGGGAGCTGATAGAGTTGTTTTTCTTCACGCTTTACATCGTGAAGATGGAGAAACTTGTTTTCATTTACAACATCTGCATAGACACTATAGACATAGTGAAAATCATTACCTCTAGCATCCATAGACATGCGATCAATCTCATAGAAGAGAATATCACTTGGTTTACAATGTAATTTTTTAGCAATGTGCTGGATGGAGAATGTATCACCTAACTCACAACGGATCTGGTTTATTTTTAGCATATGAATACCTCTAGCAATGATTATACAATAGGAGTCATCTTTTGATTAGAATTAGCTTTCATGTATAATTTTCTTATGAAGAATATGAATCGTTTGAAGATAGATGAAAGATATCAAGGATATACTGTAAAGATGGTATTATCTTCTGTATTTGATTTATCTAGAAGACAGATTACCAAACATCATGTCGCAAAAGAAATCTTTGTAAATCAACAGGTATGTAGATTAACACAGCTGTTAAATCTTGGTGATGTAGTAGAGATAGGTATTGTAGCAAATAAGGCAATCGATTTTGTGCCAGAGATATTATATGAGGATGCACAGATTGTGATTGTCAATAAACCTTCTGGCATTCCAACACATGCAAGCAGTGAACATCCAGATGATGACATGGGTTCTGTATTAAAGAGATATTATCAAGATGAGGACTTTGTTGTTCGATCGATTGGTCGATTGGATAAGGCGGTATCAGGTATTGTAGTATACGCAAAGAATAAAGAGATTGCTGGACAATTGGCGAAACTACGTGAGTCAAAGGAACTAAAGAAAGAATACTTGGCGATTGTAAAGGGTACATTTGTAAATAAGCGTGGTAAGCTAGAATATGAGCTTGCCAAGAAAAAGGGTGTACGTGGCCAAAGTGTCATCGCTGGTGGACAAAAGTGTATTACAAATTACGAAGTCTTACATCAAGGTGAGTATTTCTCTGTAGTGAAAATTCAGATTGAGACTGGTCGACTACATCAAATCCGTGCTGGCATGGCATATTATGGTCATCCATTGATGGGGGATAAACTCTATGGTGGTAGTATGCATGCGATGAAAAGAGTTGCACTACATTGTTGTCATATTGAATTCAAACATCCAACGACGCATCAACAAATCATTATTGATTGTGATGCGCCAGCAGATATGCAAAAGATGATTCATAAATTACAAAAAGATCAATAATCGTTGGAGAATGCGTATGAAAAAAGAAGATTACATGAAAATTGTTGCGTTCCGTCAAGAACTACATCAACATCCAGAATTATCCAATCATGAAGAACAGACTCGTTCTTTTATCAAGAAGTTCATTCAAGAAAACATGTCAAAGTACAACATTTATGATGAAGGAACTTGGTTGTATTGTATGAAACCATATCGCAATGGGCATAAGACAATTGTGATACGAGCAGATCATGATGCAATACTGAATTCAAAGGGAGTGCCTTTTCATGGCTGTGGCCATGATGGACATACTACAATCTTACTAGGCTTGATGATGGAACAAGAGGATATTGAAACAGATACCAATGTCATCTACCTGTTTCAACCAGCAGAGGAGAACGGTAGTGGTGCTGCCTTTTGTAGTCCATTGTTTGAAAGATATCATGTAGATGAAGTATATGGCATGCATAATATGCCAGGATTGGAAAAGAATGTAATTTACTATCGTCCAGAAACCGTGATGTGTGCATCTGTTGGTTATCATATTCGTTTGCGTGGGATTCAGAGTCACGCATCTGAACCTGAAAAGGGTAGAAATCCAGCATTTGTTTTATCGGAGTTCGTTAAAGCGATTCAACCGTTGAGCCAAAGTTGTCAGTTTGAATCTTTTCAATTTGGGGATATTTCGTTTTCTTCTTTGGCAATGATCACTGTTATTTATATGAATGTAGGTAGTATGAATTTTGGGATTTCTCCTGCCAATGGGGAGATCGCTTTGACGTTGCGTGCTGCCAAAGAAGGGGAATTATTGCAGTTAGAGAAATATGTATTAGATTACTTTGCACGCGTGAAGGATCAATTTGAAGTAGAGATAGAGACGTTTGATCGTTTTGATGAAAACTATACAGATCCCCAATTAGCAAAGAAATCGATTGAGAAGTTACAGGCAGCAGGCATGCCTGTAAAAACATTGGAGTATCCAATTCGTGCAAGTGAAGATTTTGGATACTATAAGAAGTTTGCGCCTACGGTATTCTTCTTGGTCGGTACAGGGGATTGCCCATCTCTTCATCATGATGCATATCGTTTTGATGATGAGATTATTGACACAAGTATTCAAATGTATCAAACGATAATAAATCACTAGTTATTTTCAATATTTTTCGGTGTTTTTCATGAAAAAGCTCTTGTATTTTACAGAGAATTATTCTACTATAAATAAGCAAGGTGATTACACCGAATGCGCCGATAGCTCAACTGGATAGAGCATTTGACTACGAATCAAAAGGTTGCGGGTTCGACTCCTGCTCGGCGCGCCATAAAGAAAGCCCGCTATAAGCGGCTTTTTTATTAAATGTATATGCTATCAAAAGGGAGGAGTAAAAATGAGTGATTTTGAAAGCAAAATTAGTTCAGCTGTCCGTGAGGCAGTCAAGCAAGTTTACGATATTGATGCTGATGATTCAATATTAATTGTTGAGACCCCGCGTGATCCAAGGATGGGAGACTATTCAACAAGTGTAGCTATGCGCCTTTCCCGTACATTGCATAAGAGTCCATTAGATATTGCTGGACCTATTGTTGAAAAGTTGAAGGAAATCTACACTGAAGCTTCTTCTATCGAGGCTGTAAAACCTGGTTTTATCAACTTCCGTCTAAAGGAAGATGCATTAGCTAAAGTCATTAACACTGTTATTGATGCTGGTGATGACTATGGTAAGAATGATACAGGTAAGGGTGTAAATGTATTGGTAGAGTGGGTATCTGCTAACCCTACTGGTGACTTACACTGTGGACATGCTCGTAATGCGGCATGGGGTGATGCGATTTCTCGTCTATATGAAGCTAGTGGTTATAACAACTACAGAGAGTTCTATGTAAATGATGCTGGTAATCAGATTGTCATGTTAGGTGAGTCTTTGATTTCTCGTTACTTTGAACATTTTGGAAAGGAATATCCACTTCCTGAAGATGGATACCATGCACAGGATATCATCGATATCGCAAATCGTATTGCTGAAGAGGATGGCGATAAGTGGTTAGATGCTGATCCTGAAGAAAGACTCAACTACTTCAAGGATAAAGGTGTTGAGTTAGAACTTAAGAAGATTGAGGATGACTTGAAGTTATACCGTTGTGATTTCCAAAACTTCCAACATGAGACATTCTTCTACAAGAACAACCGTGAACGTATCAATGCTTGCCTCGATCAGATGGCAGCTAAGGGTCTAACATATGAAAAAGATGGTGCTCTTTGGTTTAAGAGTACTGAATATGGTGATGATAAGGACCGTGTATTGCGTAAGAGCGATGGTACATTATCTTACCTAACACCAGATATTGCTAACCACATCTACAAGATTGAAAGAGGTTATGATGTGTTGATTGACCTATGGGGTGCTGACCACCACTCATATGTAACACGTATGCAATCTGCATTAACTGCTTTAGGTTATCCTAATGCACTAACAGTAGATATCATTCAGATGGTACGTATGGTTGAAGATGGTAAGGAAGTTAAGATGTCTAAGCGTACAGGTAATGCCATCACAATCCGTGAGCTTTGTGAGGATGTAGGTGTTGACGCTGCACGTTGGTTTTTCGTATCTAAGGATGTCGCAACTCATATGGATTTCGATATGAAGCTTGCTCGTTCTAAGGATAACAACAACCCAGTATTCTATGCACAGTATGCATATTCACGTATGAACTCCATTATGAACAATCCTCAGATTTCTGCATTCAAGCAGATTGAGAAATATGATCGTCTAACAGATGAGAAGGAATTACAGTTGATGAAGTTAATCAGCGAATTCCCAACTGAGGTTGCTGGTGCTGCTGCAACAAGAAAGCCAAACAAGATTACTGAATATATCATCTCTTTAGTTAAGATTTACCACAGCTACTACAACAGTGCTCGTGTAAATAATCCAGATGATGCAGATTTAACAAATCAACGTCTAGGACTGGTAAAAGCTACAATGATCACACTAAAGAATGCATTGAATTTAGTAGGTGTTGAAGCTCCTGAAAACATGTAATTAATGTTAAGAGTCTCTTTTTTATAAAATAGGGGCTCTTTATTTTTACAAAAAAATACAAAAAATATGAGTGAATGTTACCAACAAGGGATAGAAAATGGAGTACAATATTTTTATAAACTGAAAACGGTTACATATCATGCGCGCGCTATGTAATCGCTCAGTACTACAGACACACAGGAGGAAAACAATGTCTAACATTCATGTAACAAGTGAAATTAAAACACTTAAAAAAGTATTACTACACAGGCCAGGCGAGGAATTATTAAACCTAACACCTGACACATTAGGAGAATTATTATTTGATGATATTCCTGATTTAAAGGAAGCTCAAATCGAGCATGATCGTTTCGCTAATATCTTACGTGACAACGGAGTTGAAGTTGTTTATCTAGAAGATTTAATGGCTGAGACATTAGATGCTCACCCAGAAATTAAGGAACAATTCTTAGACCAGTGGATTGATGAATCTGGTGTTCATACAACTGAATATCATAAGATTATCAAGGACTACTTGGCTACAATTAAGAATACTAAGGATTTAGTTCTAAAGACTATGGCTGGTATTACATTTGCTGAGTTAGGAGAAATTCATACAAACTACTTAGTTGACCGTATTGAATCTGCTTCTCACTTATTAGTAAATCCAATGCCAAACTTATATTTCACACGTGACCCATTTGCTTCTGTAGGTAATGGCGCAGTTATTAACAGAATGTACTCGGTAACAAGAAACCGTGAAACTATCTATGCTGATTACATCTTCAAATATCATCCTGATTATGCTGGAAACGTTCCTGATTTATATGGACGTGATAATTACTTCCACATTGAGGGTGGAGATGTCCTAAACGTTAATGAGAAGTTATTGTTCATCGGTATTTCTCAAAGAACACAGCCTGAAGCTATTCAAGAATTAGCTAAGAAGATGTTCTATGAAAACGAAGGCAACAAGATTGAAACTATTTTAGCTTTCAATATTCCAAATAGCCGTGCATTCATGCACTTGGATACAGTATTTACACAGATCGATACTGATGCATTTACAATCCACCCAGGTATCATGGGAACATTACAGGTATTCGCTATTACTGCTGATCCTGAACACCATGACGTTAAGATTGAAGAACATACAGGTAAGCTTGAAGAGATTCTTGCTAAGTTCATGGGCTTGGAGAAAGTTCGTCTATTCCCATGCGGAGCTGGCGATGCTATCGCTGCTGAACGTGAGCAATGGAATGATGGTTCCAACACACTAACAATTGCTCCAGGTAAGATTATTGTTTACAAGCGTAACTATGTAACAAACCAATATCTAAAAGACAATGGATTTACTGTGTTAGAATTAGAAGCAGCCAACTTGTGTGTAGGACGTGGCGGACCAAGATGTATGTCAATGCCATTAGTTCGTGAAGACTAAGTTGAGTTTAATACCATAAGGAATATATATAGAAAAGGAGTTTATTATGGGCGTTAATGTTAGAGGAAGAAGTTTTTTGACACTATTGGATTTTACTTCAGATGAGATTAGATATTTCTTAAATCTCTCAGCAGAATTCAAGAAACTAAAGGCAAATGGTGTAGACCACAGCTACCTAAAGGGCAAGCAAGTTGTCTTACTATTTGAAAAGACATCAACAAGAACACGTTGTGCATTTGAAGTAGGTGCACGTGACTTAGGTATGGGCGTTACATTCCTAGATTCTGGTTCATCACAGATGGGCAAGAAGGAATCACTAGAAGATACAGCTAAGGTATTAGGTCGTATGTTCGACGGTATTGAATACCGTGGATTCAAGCAGGAAGTTGTTGAAGATCTTGCTAAGCATTCTGGTGTTCCAGTATGGAATGGTTTAACAGACCTATATCACCCAACACAGATGTTAGCTGATATCTTAACAGTTCAAGAAGAGTTCGGCGATGTTCGTGGGCGCAAGTTAACATTCTTCGGTGATGCACGTAATAACGTTGCTAACTCATTGATGATTGTTTGTGCTAAGTTAGGTATGCATTTCTGTGCATGTGGTCCGAAGGAATTAATGCCTTCTGATGAACTCGTTGCTAAGTGCAGAGAAGTAGCTAGCAAGACAGGTGCTGAAATCGAATTAACAGATGATATCAAGATTGGTGCTAAGGACGCTGACGTTCTTTATACAGATATCTGGGTATCTATGGGTGAACCAGAAGAACTATGGGAGAAGAGAATTCAACTCTTACGTCCTTACCAAGTTAATAAGGAATTGATGGCTATGGCTAAGCCAACTGCTATCTTCCTACACTGCTTACCTTCATTCCATGATCGTAATACAACAGTTGGTGAGAACATCTACCAGAAGTTCGGTCTTGAAGCTATGGAAGTTACAGATGATGTATTCTTAGGCGCACAAGCTAGACAATTTGATGAGGCAGAGAACCGCATGCATACAATTAAGGCTGTTATGTATGCTACTCTGAAGTAATCGATATGGCAAAGCGTATAGTAGTAGCTCTTGGGGGTAATGCCTTAGGCAATACCCCTGAGGAGCAACTTGATTTAGTTCGTTATACAGCTAAGACAATCGTTGATTTGTCAGAAGCTGGATATGAAGTAATCGTTGGTCATGGTAATGGACCACAAGTTGGTATGATTAATTTAGCTATGGAATTCTCTAGCACTAAAGGTGGCAATACACCATATATGCCATTCCCAGAGTGTGGAGCTATGTCCCAAGGCTATATTGGATACCATCTACAACAGGCAATTCAACAAGAGTTGAAGACACGTGGCATTGATAAAGAATGCGCAGCTGTTGTAACACAGGTTGTGGTTGATGAAAATGATCCAGGTTTCGCAAAACCTACAAAACCAGTCGGAAGCTTCTATACAAAAGAAGAAGCTGATAAGATTGCGGCTGAAAAGGGATTTACATTTGTAGAGGATGCTGGTCGTGGATACCGTCGTGTAGTTCCATCACCAATTCCACAGCGTATCGTTGAATTAAAGGTTGTTGAACAACTTGTTAAGGCTGGCGATATTGTGATTACAGTTGGTGGCGGAGGTATTCCTGTTGTTGAAACAGAGAATGGCTTGAAGGGCGTTGCGGCTGTAATTGATAAGGACCGTTCTAGCGCATTGCTAGCTCAATCCATCGGTGCAGATATGTTAATTATCTTGACTGCTGTTGATAGAGTTTGCATCAACTATAACAAACCTGATCAAAAGGAACTTCCTACAATGAATCTTGCAGAAGCTGAACAGTACATTGCTGAGAAGCAATTTGCTCCAGGTAGTATGCTACCAAAGGTTCAATCATGTATGGAGTTCGTTAAGAACAATACAAATGGCGGAACTGCTCTCATTACTTCATTACAAAAAGCAAAGATTGCTTTACAAGGTGTAACAGGCACAATTATCACTAAATAATAGTAAGGAGGGGATAGTAAAGTTATGTCTGCAAAGACCACAAAGAAACGTTCTTTAACGGCGTTTTCAATTCTATTTATCATTTTAGCAGTACTATGTGTTATTTCAGTATTACTCCAAGGACAACCTATCAGTAATTCCATTATTAGTGGACTTGATCCAGAAAAATATGGTGACTTAGTTGATATGGTTGCCAAAGGTGAAGTCGTAACCGTTGTTGGAGCTAAGCTCAGTGATTTCTTCATGGCATTCCCTAATGGATTTATGGATGCCAAGGACTTGATTGTCTTCATCGTTTCTATCGGTGGATTTATCGGTGTTGTTATGAAGACTGGTGCTCTTGAAGCAGGTGTATACCACTTAGTTAAGAAGATGCATGGTAGAGAAGAATTATTGATTACAATCTTGATGATTCTATTCTCTATCGGTGGTTCTACTTATGGTATGGCTGAAGAGACAATCGGTTTCTATGCGTTAATTACAACAGCTATGATTGCGGCAGGATTTGATACAATCGTTGCTGTAGGTACAGTACTACTTGGTGCAGGATGTGGTGTATTGGGTTCAACAATTAACCCATTCGCAACAGGTGTTGCACAAGCTGCTTTATCTAGTGTAAATGTTCCATATGATAATAGTCTTATCATGGTTATGGGATTCATACTATGGGCTGTATCCTTAATTATCGCTATCTTCTTTGTATTAAGCTATGCGAAGAAGGTTAAGGCTGATAAGGGTTCAACAATCCTTTCTCTACAAGAGCAAGAAGATATGCACAAATACTTCGACAAAGAGGATGGAAATACATTAGAGTTTACAGGCAAGCATAAGGCTGTATTACTAGTATTTGCATTTACGTTCGTTGTTATGATTGCTTCCTTAATTTCTTACCAAGATATTATCTTCGGTGGAAATGAAGAAGCTTACATGGCTGCCTTTGGTTGGTCAGAGTTCTTAACAGGTGTTCCTCTTGGACAGTGGTACTTTGAGCAGTTAGCTGCTTGGTTTACATTTGCAAGTGTCATCGTAGCTATTATGGCTAAGATGTCAGAAAAGGAATTCATCGACACTTATCTAGATGGTGCCAAGGATCTACTTTCTGTTGCAATGATTATTGCCGTATCACGTGGTATTACTGTTGTAATGCAGTCAACTCACTTAGACTTCTGGATCTTGGATAAGTCAGCAGGTATCTTATCAGGTGTTCCTGGTTTCGTATTCGCTCCATTATCCTATGTTCTATATCTAATCTTGAGTTTCTTAGTACCATCCACATCTGGTCTAGCAGGATTCTCTATTCCAGTAATGGGAAGCTTGGCAAATACATTAGGCTTCAACGCTTCACTTATGATTAGTATCTTCTGTGCTGGTTCTGGCTTGATTAACCTCTTTACACCAACATCTGGTGTCGTAATGGGTGGTCTTGGAGCTGCACATGTAGAACTAAAGACATATATGAAGTGGGGATTAAAGTTATTTGTAGCAATTGGCATCGCAAGTGCTATCGTATTATCACTTGCTATGATGATAATCAAATAATTATCTCGAATATGCTTATTAGAAGTTCCGGCTGTGCAAAAGCATAGTCGGAACTTTCTGCACTTATAGAAAAGTGTTATGATATATCTAGTTGAGGTAATTTATATGACAAAGACAGCCATGATACAGGATAGCTGGACGTCGGAAACAAATCCTATTTCATTCTCCTCGTTTGACTTCGAAGCGATTGAGAAGCCAACCAAGGCATTGATGCATCAAGCAGCACGCTTTATGTATTTCAATAAAGGTGTTGGTAAAATTAAAGTAGATGGGGTTGAGTATGATATTAAGCCACATACACTTTGTGCCATTACACCATGGAAAATCACAGACATTATAGATGTAAGAGATACGTTACATTTAAATCTTGTTGTCTATGATTATCAATTTATCAATACAATGTTGAAGGTAACACCAGGTCTTGAAGAGGAAAGTGCAGACTTACTTACTTTCCTTGCGGAAGAACCAGTTGTTTATTTAAATGATGAACAAACCAAATATGTTGATGGGATTATGTCTCATTTGCAGAAAGAGCTTGGTGTGGATTCTGCTTTGGTCAGGCAACCAACAAAGCCGCTATCATTCCTATATTCATTAGTTAAGATAATCGAATTGATGGTTGCGTATCGCAGATACTTTAAGGCAACAGAGGAGAAAGTGAATGAGGAAAATGCATCCGTGATGCAAAACTCTATTTTGGGTTATATTTATTCACATTCTTCAGAGCGTTTGACACTGGAAAAAGTAGCACAAGTATTCTTTATTTCAGAGTCAACACTATCAAAGAAACTAACAGATTTAACAGGAATTACTTTCATAAAATTACTTAATAATATTCGCATTGAAAAAGCATCTGATTACTTAATCTATACTGATATGAAGCTTGAAGAAATTGCTGTTCTTTTAGGCTTTACAGATGCTTCACATCTATCAAAGCACTTTGTAGATAAAGTAGGAATCACTCCAAACAAATATCGTAAGATTCACAGTAAAGTGAAGTCTGGTTATAATCGTGCAGATAAGAATGTTGCTTTTGAAGTTACGAACTATCTCTATAAGCATTACGATACAGAGAAATTACTCGCAAGTTCAATGGCAGAGAAGTATGGTGTTAGTGTTTCTGAATTAAATCGATCATTACTTTATTATTCAGAAAAGAACTTTGAGACATTACTCAACTTTATCCGAATTAATAAAGCCAGTGAATTATTGATATCCACAACAAACTCAGTATTGGATATTGCAGTTGCTGTTGGATACAATAACATAAAAACATTTAATCTAAACTTTTATAAGTTTAAGTCGATGACGCCTACGGAATTCCGTGCGGGAATTACGTTACAGAAGGCGGATCGTAGCGAAAGCGAATTTACAGGATAATATCATAGAAGGAAAGGTAAATCATGAAGCCATTCTACGTGATTGGACATAGGAATCCAGATTGTGATGCGATTGTATCCGCAATTGCCTATTCTAATCTTAAACAACAACTTGGGCAAGAAGCGATTGCTTGTTGTTTAGGAAAAGCAAAGAGTGAAACACAGTATTTATTACAGAAATTTGGATTTGAACATCCAAAATTGATTCATACTGCTAAATGTACGTTAGCGGAGATTGAGAAAGATGATCCTTTATTAGCACAACCTGATTTGACGATGAAAGAAGCTTTGGATTTGATTTTATCACGCAAAAACAAAGGTATTTTTATCGTGGACGAAAAGGAGAGATTATTAGGTCTATTATCCGTATCAGATTTAACAAAACTATGGGCAGAGAGTGGCAAATCCTTAAAGGATTTAGTATCGACTGCCTCACAAGATAATATTGCTAGAGTATTGAAAGGAAAATATTATTACCAGGCAGAGAAGTATGCTCCAAGTGGTATCGTACAGATTATGCCATCGATGTCAGATCGACCAGAAGTATATAAGAACTCCATTGTAATTGTTCGCAATAGTCCAGATATTCAACGTTTTGTCATCGATGCTAATGCAGCGTTGATGATTGTCTCTGGTGAGGACTGGATCGATGAGGTAACACTCTCGCAAGCCAAACAGAAGGGTGTATCCATACTCCATACGGAATACTCAGTAATAGAATGTTCCCGTTTGATTTATCAGACTCCATCTGTTAAATCAGTTATGACCAAGGATGTCATGACCTTCCAAGAGAGTGAATATGTAGATGAGGTGAGTGATCATATTGCTAAGACGCGCTATCGCACATATCCAGTATTGGATAAAGATGGCAAGGTAGTTGGTGCGATATCTCGTTATCACTTATTCCATTACGAGAAGAAGAAATTTATTCTTGTTGATCATAATGAATCTATGCAATCCGTTCCGGATTTAGAGTTTGGTGAAGTTGTTGAGATTGTTGATCATCATCGTATGGGTGGAATAGAGACTGTGACACCTATCAATATCGTTGCTCGCACGGTTGGTAGTACTGCTGCCATCATTACAGGTTTATATCAACATATGAATGTAACATTGACACCGCAGATGGCAGGTATCCTATTAGGTGCTGCGATCAACGACACAATGTGTTTACAATCACCTACAACCACACCATTTGATCATGAGATGGTAAAGCAACTAGAGGAAACCTCTGGTATACAAGCAATTGATCTATACCAACAAATGCTGGATGCTTCTGATTCAGTCATTAACAAGACAGATCTAGAACTTCTATATAACGACTTTAAGGAGTTTAGAATTAGTGGTACACGTGTTGCGATAGCACAAGTTCAATGTCGTAAGAATGATTATTTTACGATCAAAGATCGTTTCCATGCATACATGGAAGAGACTGCAGATACACAGCACTATGATTTAGTACTGACATTATTTACGGACCCTATGGGGTTGGGCTCTTATTTCTTAGCAGCGGGTAAAAGAGCTAATGTTGTAACAGAAGCCTTTGGCGAGATACTCAACAAACAACAATTTGGTAAGGGTATCGTATCTCGTAAGAAACAAGTATTACCAATCATTATCGATTCCTTGAGTCATTGATAAGATAGGTGATATAGTGTATTATGTTTGCGTTGAAAGGGAGTAAATCGTATGAAAAAATTTATTGTGGATGATGCATTTTGGGATATTTTTCCAGAGGCTAGTATTGCAGTATTAGCAGTTAAGAATGTACAAGAATCCATTCAGCTTGATGAAACAAAAGCAGCTGAAATCAAGAAGTTACTTGATAGTGCAAATGAGGAAGCTAAGAAGTATCTTACAAGTGAGGTTATATCTGAAAATGCTGTTGTACAGACATGGCGTCAAGCATATTCTAAGTTTCCTACAAAGAAGGGTGCTCGTTGTTCCGTTGAAGCTTTACTAAAACGTGTATTGCATGGTACTCCAGTTGGTAGTATCGCTCCTACAGTTGATATTACAAATGCGATTTCTTTAAAGCATGCTTTCCCAATTGGCGCTGAGAATATGGATGCCTTTGAAGGTGATTTACATCTTGGTGTCATGAAGGGCGGAGAGGATTTCTGGCCAATTGGTTCAGATAAACCTGAACCTCCACTGGCTGGTGAAATTGCATATTATGATGAAGCTGGTGTTATCTGCCGTTGCTGGAACTGGCGTGATGGAAAACGTACAGAGGTAACGGATGATACAACAACAGAGTTTATCGCTATGGAATGCATTGAACCAAACCGTGTAGCAGAGCTTCAAGAGGCAGTAGATGAGTTAAGCCAATTATTATCACAGTATGTAGGTGCTGAGGTGATTGATAAACAAATCATCAACAAAGATAATAAAGAAATGGTTATCTTCAAATAGAGATAATGATACTAACGCTCCTATTAGGAGCGTTTTTTAATACAAAAAAAGGTAACACATCATGTGTTACCCAGTAAGTGTGATTACTCTTCAGAATGAGCTTTCATGTAGTCTGACCATAATGTAGAAAGACTATTTAATTCATCTTCTGTGATTTGGTATACAACTACATCTTCACCAATCTTCTGTACTTTCATGTAGCCGTTGCTGTAAAGAGTAGCGTTGTATGTACCTGTGCTATCTTTCGCTTCTACACCAATGACAGTATCTTTTTGCTTGAAAGTAACTTTGTCTTTAACAACCTTTGTTGAGTACTTGTCTAAAGAACCAGCTACTTCAGCTACAAGGTCCTTGTCTTCAACAATGTCTGTACGTTGAATAGATCCTGCATCATCAGTATAAATAACAGAAACATTTGTAGGCTCACCTTTGATTACTTTCGCTACGTCTTTTGCGGAAAGAGCCTTTTGTCCGCAACCAGCTAGAAAGAGTACTCCAGCTAGTAAAATACTACCTAATGTCTTTTTCATTCTATCCCTCCAAAATGGATTAAGTTGTTTATCATTCATATAGATTATGATGTGAATAAACCTTACTTAATCGACTAGCTAATCATACTATAAAGCATGTTTTTCTTGTACCACCTTTGTTATAAATTTTAGTTAAAGTTTTGCATTTTTGAATTAGATTTTTCGTTGAATATTTCGAAATTTTCAATTTTATGAAAATTCTTACATGGATAATTGAGCATAAGCTTTGACGAAGTGTGGTGAAGTGCGTACATTAAGAGTAGAAATTGTGAGGTGTTAACATGAGTGATATAGTAATTATTGGTGCAGGAACAGCAGGTTTATCTGCTGCGATATATGTACAAAGAGCAGGAAAGAGTGCTCTTGTGATTGAAGGTGCTAACTATGGAGGACAGATTATCGGTACATCAAGTATCGAAAACTATCCTGGTATTAAGCAGATTTCCGGTTTTGATTTTGCGACGGATCTATACAATCAAGCAAAAGATTTAGGTGCCCAATTTGCCTTTGAAAAGGTAGAAAAAGTAGAAGATCTAGGTGATGAAAAAGTTGTTTATACAAATAAGAATGAATATCATGCTAAAGCGGTAATTATCGCAACAGGTATGATTCATCGTGAACTTGGTATCGATCGTGATCAAGAATTAAAAGGAAAGGGTATTTCTTTCTGTGCAACTTGCGATGGTATGTTCTTTAAAGGCAAGGATGTTGCGGTTGTAGGTGGTGGAAATGTTGCGATTGAAGACGCAGAATATCTAACACGTTTCTGCAATCGTGTCTATCTCATTCACCGTCGTGATGCCTTTAGAGCAGATGATGCTGAAGTTAGAAAGCTGGATGGCAGAGACAATCTTGTAAAGGTAATGAATAGCACAGTTACAAAGTTGATTGGTGAAGATCGATTACAGGCTATTGAGGTTGTTGATAAAGTCACAGGTAAATCGAAAGAGTTATCTGTAGATGCGTTGTTTGTCGCAATCGGACAGATTCCAAGCAATCAAATTTTCGAGAATCTTGTTGATTTAGACGACTATGGATTCATTCGTACAGATGAAAACTGCAAGACTTCCCGTAAAGGTATCTTTGCTGTAGGAGATTGCCGTGCAAAAACTGTTCGTCAGTTGACAACTGCAGCGAGTGATGGGGCAATTGCGGCATTGAATGCATGTAATGAGATGTAAGTTATATTTAATCGTTTTTTGTTAGGACTTTCAATGATATAATAGTCTTAACAAAAGAGGTGAAATATAATGAATCAGATAAAATGTATATTTTTCGATTTAGGATGGACCCTTCTAGAACCATGCAGCGGAGACTGGTTATTCAGTCACAAATTTTATGAGATGTTTTCAAGAGAGAAGATCAATAAGATTGTTCCTCAACTATGGCAACATGCATACAATGTTGCCTATGCTCCATTTATTGAAAATCCTAAGATGAGTAGTGAACAGGAACAGGTTGAAAGATTTACACGTTTTTATCTAACTTTATTTGATCTAGCTAAGATAGATGGTGGATTCAAAGAAGCCGTTACTTTGGCGGTAGATATGATAGAGAATGTAAAGACAACTGCTTTGATTGAAGGTGCTAAGGAAACTCTTAAAGCACTCAAGAATCAAGGATATCGCATTGGTATTATCTCGAACACTTGGCCAAGTGTTGATAGAATTATGCAGACTTTTGGATTAGATGAATTTGTTAATCAGTGTTCGTATAGTTATCAACTTGGATATTCAAAACCTGATGTTGAGATTTACAATGATGCATTAGAAAAGTCAGGATGTCTACCGCAAGAATGTGTATTTGTTGATGACCAACTCAACAATCTTGATGTAGCGAAGCAGCTTGGTATGCATGGAGTACAAATGATTTATCATAGTGATGTTGAGGTTGGTGAATATCCAACAATCACAAAACCAAGTGAATTATTAAATCTATTACAGGTTGGAATTTAAGGAGTATTAAAAATGTTAAAAGTAGGACAGAAGGCACCTTCATTTTCTCTTCCAGATCAAGATGGTGTTGTACATACATTGGATAAATATCGTGGTAAGAAAGTGATACTGTATTTTTATCCAAAGGATAATACATCAGGATGTATTGCTGAGGCATGTAGTTTCCGTGATCGATTGCCTCAGATTCAAGAAAAGGGAGCAGTTGTATTGGGTGTTTCTAAGGATAGTGTCAAGTCACACAAGAAGTTTGAAACAAACCATGCATTACCTTTTACGCTATTATCAGATGAAAATACAGAAACCATTCAAGCATATGATGTATGGGTTGAAAAGTCTATGTATGGACGTAAATACATGGGAATTGAACGCTCTACATACTTGATTGATGAAGATGGTGTTATTCAGCAAACTTTCCAAAAAGTAAAAGCGAAAACACATGTGGATGATGTCGTAAATACATTATAAATGATGACTACCCAAGCAGAGGGGTAGTCTTCTTTATGTAGAAATTCATTACAAAAAGGTTTAAAATAATAATATGTATTTTGTGAATAAATACACAGATGGAGGGAAATTTATGAACAATTATGCAAAGGTTGCACTTAGTTCTGTAATGGCTTTGTCATTGGTTGCTTGCTCTTCAGGCAAGTACAAAGCTGGTACATATACTGGTGTGGCAGAAGGTCGTAATGGTGATGTAAAGGTCGAAGTTACTGTATCTTCAAACAAGATTGAGTCTGTTAAAGTTGTTGAGCAACAAGAGACAGAAAGCATTGCTAGTGATGCACTCACACAGATCCCAGAGGACATCGTTAAGAATCAAACAGCGAATGTGGATACTGTAAGTGGAGCAACAATCACTTCAAATGCAATTATCAATGCGGCTAAGGATGCCCTAGAACAAGCAGGTGCAAAAGATGATGGAGCTGCAAAGAAACATGAAAATGTAAAAGTTACCTATACAGAGGGTACATATACAGGTACGGGAAATGGTTATAATGGTCCAATCAACCTAAAGGTAACATTTGCAAAAGATGGTATTACAGATATTGATTATAGTGATAACAAAGAGACAAATCATATTGGAACACCTGCCTTTGATTACTTAGTAAAGGACGCAATTGAGGCAAATGGTTCTGGTATTGATGTTGTTTCTGGTGCGACATTTACATCAAATGGATTTAAGAATGCTTTAGCTGACGCTGCACAACAAGCTGGTGCTAGTGATTTAGATGGCTTTAAGAAGAATACAGTTGAGCATACTGCAGGTGAAGTAATTGAAAAGACTGCAGATGTCGTTGTGGTTGGTGCTGGTGGAGCCGGTATGGCAACAGCTGTACAGTCTGCACAAAACGGAAATTCCGTTATCGTCTTAGAAGAAAATGCTGAGATTGGTGGTAATACAGTCGCATCTGGTGGACAGTATCAATCTGTTCAACCATACCTTGTATGGGATCCAAGTAATCCTGATGCAACAACAGGTGAATACAAAGGTGTTACATACAATAAGATTCATGAAGCAGCTGGTAATATCAAAGTATTACAAGAGATTCTAAACTGGAATGAGGAACCATTTGATGGTGACTACTTCAAGGATCATGAATTCGTAGCTGGTGATATTGAAACACTATCCCATGCTGGTGTTCACGCTGAATACTTAGATACACTAAAGGCATTAAAGGGTGAAATTCAAGCATACTTAAATTGGGCACAACCTCAATTAGATGCTGGCAAGGCTGAAACAGAGTTGACATTATTCTCTACAGTAAACTTACACATCTTCCAAACTTACTATGGTGGATTAAGACCAAATGCTGAAAAGACAGACTGGATTTATGGAAACTATGATCTTGTAAAGCAGTTCATTGAAGGCGGACAAGATCTAAAAGGATGGTTAGAAGATCAAGGATCTATCTTTGATAACTCAATCCAACCAACAATCGTAGGAGCTCTATGGAATCGTGAAAATGACTTCAAGGGAAGTGACTTAGATGGTGATGGAAAACCTGATCCAGATGGAAAAGTAGCGAGTGGTAAGACAGTATGGGCTACATACTTCGCTCCTACAAGAAAGACATTACTTGAAACGGTTGATAACCATGAAGACAATGACATCATGTTACGTACAAAAGCAACTGAGTTAATCACAGACAAGGATGGCAAAGTTGTTGGTGTAAAGGCTGAACAATATGATGGTACACCAGTCACAATTCACGCAAATAAGGGTGTCGTTCTTGCAACTGGTGGATACGCTGCAGATATCAAGCGTGTCATGGAAACAAACGACTACTGGGCTGATGGAGATATCACACAACAGACACGTACAACCAACCGTTCCTCACTTGTTGGTGATGGTTTAGATATGGGTGAAAAAGTCGGTGCTGAAACAACTGGTATGGGCTTTACACAGTTGATGCCAATCTCGTGGGTAGATAATGGTAACCTCGCATTCGGTGGTGGTAACTATGCAATCTACGTAAGTCCAAAGAATGGCGAACGTTATGTAAATGAAACAGGTGAACGTGATGTATTGTCACTCGCTGAATTTGAAAACGGTGTATCCTTCGAAGGTGCGAATGGTACAGTCATTGAAATCGCAAACTCCAATCAATCTATTCCTGGTCCATATCCATATGGCACACCTAAGGATGAAGATATAACAACTTGGGAAAGCGATGTTAAAAACAGACAGTACACAAGAACAGTTGACCAACTAGGTGATCTATTCAAAGAACTAGGATTTGATTGTACACAAGAAGAAGTTGAAAAGACAATCAGAGACTATGATATGGCATTAATGACAGGTACTGAAGGTAACCTCAATCCTACAAAGACTGGTTGGACAGCACTGATTGGTAATGCTGAAAAGGATGAGAATGGTCAATACAAAGTTGATACATACACATTAGATGGTGTGAAGTTGAAGATTAGATTATTAGCACCTTCAACACACCACACAATGGGTGGTCTAAGTGTTGATACTGATCGTCATGTACTCGACAAGGATGGCAAGATTATCGAAGGTCTATACGCTGCTGGTGAAGTAACTGGTGGTATCCATGGTGGTAACCGTTTAGGTGGTAACGCCATCGTAGAAATCTTCGTATCCGGTCGTACAGCCGCAAACGCAATTTCTGCAGATAATAAATAGTATTGTTGAAAGAGCTATGTAAGCATAGCTCTTTTTTAGACAATGTATAAAATTTGATAAAGGTTTACGAAATCAACTAAACTGGATTTAACAGAAATGACGGAAGAATGAAGAAAATTCTAATTAGTTTATTGGCTGTAATATTACTGGTTGGTTGTGGTAAAAAAACACTAGTAATACAGAAAGTGAAGAAGCACAACAAGTTGAACAAGAACCGGGCGCAAATTATAAGGTACGTCGAACATATGTTTATATTTAAGAAGATGCAGAAAGAACGATGAGAATCGAATCAATCATTTACGCTGATGAGGAAAGTTTGGATGCGGAAGTAAAAGCGATGGAAATTCGCTATATTGTATATAATTCCAACGATGAAGTAATGGAAACAAGCTACAAACAGGTCGCTAAATACTTACAATCCGTTGTAGAAGATCCATCCCAAATAGAGATTAAACAAACTGAAGAAAACGGTGTTGGTTCAATCAGTGCATTCTATGAAACAGCACAAGTGAAAGACGATTTAAAGACTATATTTAAAACAGTTAACGCAATGGAACGTGTACTTGAAAAAACAGGATATACATATCAGCCGGATGAAGAAGAGTGAGAGCTCTTCTTTTTTTAGAACATGCACGATGATATAATCAAGTAGAGATAAAGAGGAATATTATGCGCAAATTAATAGTTTTTATCTGTATATGTTGTTTGGCTGGTGCAGCATATTTTGGCTATGCAAACATATCGCTAAACAAGCAACTACAAATACAGTCAATAGACAATGCAAACAAAGCAAATGAATTAAGTCAGAAAGTAGCAGATGCACAAGCACTACAAGCTTCGATTTCATCACAAGAGTATGAGATTCTTGCAGGTAAAGTGATGGCTGGTGAGGAAGTAGCCCAAGTTCAATCACAAGCAATCCAGGGGAATACTGACAATTTACAACAAGTGATGCAACAATATGTGATGTCCACTGACAAACCATCCTTTATGGATGTTTGGTATACAGGTTCACTATACGGAACGTGGACATTTTCACCAACTGTATTAACCAATGATACAAAAGTCATGTGGGTATTCAGTGATGGTAATAACATGCTAGCATGGGTACAAGCTGATTATGATGTGAATGCAAATCAGTTTAAAAACTTTGTTATCCATCATACACAATACAGTGATATCGATGCAGATAGCTTGAATGGAAGCTCTACGGAGGCATGGTATTAGTATGAAGAAGATTATAGATTACTTATTTGTGATTGTATGTGCAGCTATATTGGCTGTTTCCTATCTGCTATATAACAATCACAAAACTAGCGTAGATAGCGAACTACAAAGACAACAAAATGATATTGCCAATATAGAGACACAATTGGATGCGATACCAGTTGGGTATGTAGATGGCTTTGGTGATAGCGATACTATCAATACAAACAACAATCGTCTTATCAATGATACAAATCTAATGAATCAGATGTGGCAAGTAGCTTTTAATTTCATTGACCTACAATCCTATGGACAACAAAGAGAAAGTCTTATATCTACGTATGCATTGGATTCATCATATCAATTTTTAAGTGAAGGTATGATGGAAACTGGATTCAATGGACTTACAAACATGCAGTATTTAAAACAAGATGTACAACTATTATCTATATCTCAAGATGTCTATCATTATTTTGTACGTATTGGCTATTACACAAATGATGGTCAATCATCCACTGCTTATCGCTATTGTTATGTGTTGTGTAATATCAACGCAGATAAGCAGATAACAAATCTTAAACTCTATACATCAAAGGGATGGCAATAGTCTATGCGTAAGTGGATTCTTTATGCATGCATGATGTGTATGGTGCTTACAGGATGCCGGCCTACCAGTCATATGGATGCTATACCGCAGGTACCTGCAGACCAAGAAGTTACCATCATGCAGGCAACAGATTTACATTATCTATCACCAACTTTGTTTGATGAAGGTGAGATATTTACAAAGTTGATGAATACAAATGATGGTAAAGTAACAACACACAGTAAACAAATCTTAGATGCCTTGGTACAAGAGGTGATAGATAAGAAACCAAGTGTATTTATCTTGAGCGGAGATATTACATTCAATGGGGAACTTATCAGCCTAAAAGAAGTTCGTACAGCTCTAAGAAAGATTAAAGAAGCAGGTATTCCTGTTTTGGTTGTACCTGGTAACCATGATATCAACTATATCTTTTCATACAGTTATCATGGTGATAAAGCAAAACCTACAGAGAATATCTCACAAGAAGAATTCCAATCGCTGATGAAGGAGTTTGGCTATGATCAAGCGATGGCTAGAGATGATAAATCCTTTAGTTATGTGATACAGATTTCTGATCACTTGCGTATTATGGCAATTGATGGAAATACAACGATGAATATTGGTACAGTACTTCCAGAAACAATTGATTGGATGGGAACTCAACTACAAGATGCTAAAGACAACAATGCGCAAGTGATTACATTCTCACATCAAAACGTATTGAAACAATCAGAGTTACTCTATGATGGATTTATCTTTGATAATGCAAGTAAAGTACGTACATTATTGCAGAAATATGACGTACATCTAAATCTGAGTGGTCACTCACATTTGATGCATGAAAGTACAGACAAAGAGTTAACGGATATTTGTACAGGTGCATTGTCATTGTATCCTTTGCGTTATGGCTGGGTGAGTGTACAGCCGGATGGACAGTGGCAATATACCAAGAAACATCTCAATCTTTTGCAGGATGAATCCCGAAAGGAGTTTAAGAAGGTGATCATACGTCAAGTAGGTGCTACCTTGGAGGATTATGATATCCCTGCAAAAGACATGCAAGAGATGCTAGACTTCGCAATTGCGTTTAACATTTCTTTTTTCACACAAGAAAACTATAATCCAAAACAGCTGTTATCACAAAATGGTTTTACATTATGGCAAATGTATGCAAGTGATACCATGTGGTTTACTTACATGAATACAGCTTTACATGAATCAAATTAGTTAGGTCCTCCTATGAAGATAGGAGGATTTTTGGTTGTGAAGAAATGAATTTATGTATGTGAATTTTCTTGTTTATGCGAAAAGCCGCATGGAATAAGGGATTTAAAAAATGTAATTTTTTCAGGAGATTTTACATTGAAATTTCATGATAATCATCCTTGAATTCAAAGTGTTTAGAGGGTATGATTCTTGTATACAAACGAGATAGTTGGAAATGCAACTATTTTTATATGGAGGGCAATATGAACGTAATTAAGCGTAGTGGTGAAGAGTTATCCTTTGATGCGACAAAGATCGAAAATGCAGTAAAGAAGGCGAATTTAGCGACTGATCCATCTCATCGAACGACTGAAGAAATTATCCGTGGTATTACAGAAAGAGTAGTTGAAAAGTGTAAGTCTTTAAAGCGTTCTGTATCTGTTGAAGAGATACAGGATATGGTTGAAAATGAGTTGATGAAAGCACAAGTATTCCAAGTGGCGCACAACTATATTACATATCGTTATGAGCGTGCTTTGGTACGTAAGGCAAATACAACTGACCAAAAGATTTTATCTTTGTTAGAGCGTAATAACGAAGAAGCAAAGCAGGAAAATTCAAATAAGAATCCGACAGTCAACAGCACACAACGTGACTATATGGCAGGTGAGGTTTCTAAGGATATTACAAAGCGTTTCTTATTGCCTCAAGATATTTATGAAGCACATGAGAAGGGTATCATTCATTTCCATGACTCTGATTACTTTGCACAACCAATGTATAACTGTTGCTTAGTTAATCTTGAGGATATGTTACAGAATGGAACTGTAATCTCAGGTACTGCAATTGAAAAACCACATAGCTTTGCGACTGCTTGTAATATTGCGACGCAGATTATTGCACAGGTCGCTTCTAACCAATATGGTGGTCAAACAATTACACTATCTCATTTAGCACCTTTTGTTGAGGTATCTCGTCAGAAACATCGTCGTAATGTTGCCCAAGAATTAGCACTAGCTGGTATTGATGTGGACAATGATAAGATCAATGACTTGGCTGAACAACGAGTACGTAAGGAAATTACAACGGGTGTTCAGACAATTCAGTATCAGATTATCACTTTGATGACAACGAATGGACAAGCTCCTTTTGTGACTGTATTCATGTACTTGGATGAAGTAGAAGAAGGTCAAACAAGAGAAGACTTAGCTCTTATCATTGAAGAGATGCTCAAGCAAAGAATGCTTGGTGTAAAAAATGAGAAGGGTATCTATATCACACCTGCTTTCCCTAAGTTAATCTATGCGTTGGATGAAGATAATGTATATGAGGACAGCAAGTATTACTACTTAACGAAGTTAGCTGCTGAGTGTACAGCAAAGAGAATGGTTCCTGACTATATCTCTGCCAAGATTATGAAGAATCTAAAGAATGGGGATGTATATCCGTGCATGGGATGTCGTTCCTTCTTAACAGTAGATCGTTTCACAGATGCTGATTTAGGTAATATTGCGGATGCTGAAAACTATGACCGCAACAAGCATAAGTACTATGGTCGTTTCAACCAAGGTGTTGTAACAATCAATCTTGTTGACGTGGCTTGTTCTTCCAAGAAGAATGAAGAAGAGTTCTGGAAGATCTTTGATGAAAGATTGGATCTTTGCTATAGAGCGTTGATGATTCGTCATAAGCGTTTGCTAGGAACTCCATCTGATGTAGCTCCTATCTTATGGCAATATGGTGCGATTTCACGCCTTAAGAAGGGTGAGTTAATCGACAAGCTATTATTCAATGGATATAGCACAATTTCCCTTGGTTATGGTGGCCTATATGAGTGTGTTCGTTATATGACAGGTACTTCACACACCACTGAAAAGGGTAAAGAGTTTGGTATGCGTGTTATGCATCATCTCAATGATGCATGCAATAAGTGGAAAGCAGAAACAAACATTGACTTCTCTGTATATGGAACACCAATGGAGTCAACAACTTACAAGTTTGCTAAGTGCTTACAAGAGCGTTTTGGTGTGATTGAAGGCGTTACCGATCGTGCATATATCACAAACAGTTATCATGTACATGTAGCTGAGGAAATCAATGCATTTGATAAGTTGACTCTTGAGTCTGACTTCCAACAGTTATCTCCAGGTGGAGCGATTAGCTATGTTGAAGTTCCTAACATGCAAAATAACATTCCTGCAGTTCTAGCAGTTATGAAGCATATCTATAACACAATTACTTATGCAGAGTTGAATACTAAGAGTGACTATTGCCAGGTATGCGGTTATGATGGTGAGATTAACATCGTTGAAGATGATAATCATAAGTTGATTTGGAAGTGCCCTTGTTGCGGTAATACAGATCAAACAAAGATGAACGTGGCTCGTCGTACTTGCGGTTATATTGGTACACAATTCTGGAACCAAGGTAGAACACAAGAAATCAAGGAGCGTGTATTACACTTGTAAAAGTTATTGTAAATTACAATTTCGTACTATAGAAGCGTAGATAATAGATAGTTATCTGCGCTTGTTTCATAATAAGGGATACAGATGGCCTGACGTAATTCCGATAGGGATATCAGAAGATACTCCCGGTGATAAACAGTCAGCCATCCCCTTATTATT
>JALENJ010000032.1 GCA_022767445.1 Erysipelotrichaceae bacterium
GAAATTGAATCAAAGAAGAAACATCAAAAAGAAATTATTATAGAAGAAATAAAAAACAACCCAAACCAAATTGGAACGGGTTGTTGATCGATGAGAATTTTAAATATTTCCCATGTCTACTTGACTAGGGTTGTATCACACGTGTGTGTATGAAATCTGCTTTTTCTATTATTCAGGCTTAGCGATTACAAACAATGCATCACGTTCATAGTCCCGACTTCCCTCTTCCGCAAAGAAGTCATACATCGACCAATTGTAATAGAAACGCTCTGCACCATATACGAAGTATCCATCCTGATTATGGTCTGTTGTATCATATGGATCAGCCATGATAATCACATCATCCTGTGTTGTTTCTGTACCCATATCATCATAACCAATTACTACCTGCCAATGTCCACCCCATTCAATCCAACATACCATGATAGGATGTCCTGCCTGGATTTCTTCCTTGAAGCGTGATAGAGGGAATACTTCATATGGATCTTCACCTACATGATCATAATAGGATTCAGTTACATAGCCTCCAACACCTTCAAACATCTCTACTACTTGCTTTACAGATGTTGGTCCAGGAGTAAGTCCATTTGAGCGGAATTGAGCGATATCTTCTTCGCCTAAATTTCCCCTTTGATCATAGAAATCCATCACCATTAACGCGGACGCAACACCACAGCTCCATTCACTTGATTGTTGAATTGTCTTAAATTTCGGTAGGATGACCAACGAACCATTGCTTGTCATATTGTAATAATCCAAAGATGTAAAGTATGGACTACCTTGATGGTCGCCATCACGTTCTACTGAATCAGAACCCGCTTCAGGATCAAGGTCTTCATTGTCCTGAATCTTCATTTCATCACTGTAATTACCAGTATTGTTCGCTACTGTTTCTTCTACTGATGTAGCTTTGTTTGTGCACCCTGTAACAAGTAGCGCAAGTAAAACTAAATAAAACTTCTTCATTTTTCCCCTTCCCCGGTTCCCAACAAAAAAGCAGTGTCAACCAACACTACCTGCATGTATACATAGATCACACACTTAACTTAGACGACTACAGGCACAGAGTTGATTTTGCTCAATTGCGGGAAATCCCGATTAATCAGGCAGTCCTTCTGCCCTGCTGCACCCACGATGCAGTCCCTGCTTCTTCAACAGGTCTTCGGCATTTGACCCGGCCGTCCGTGTAGCCTCAGCTTATAGTAAGCGGTCAAGTGTGACATATTTATCACAAAATTAGTTTACAAAAACAACTAATGAAAAACAAGTTCATTATTTGAATTTTTGTTTCATGCATGCATAAAAGGATTCACTCCATTTCAAGAGTGAATCCTTTTAGAAAACATTTATTTATAAAACAGCTTTTACTTGTTCATATACACCATCGCCATCAAGCTTATACTTCGCCATTAGCTTGTTGGCATCACCAGATTCAGCGTATGTATCTTGAATACCAATACGATGAATCTTCTTAGGACACTTATCAGCCGCAATCTCACAGATTAAACCACCTAATCCACCGATTACGTTATGCTCTTCAGCAGTAAATACAACATCATACTGACTTAGAATCTCTGCAATCTCATCCTCATTTGTAGGTTTAATTGCACATACATCCACAACAGATACTTCTTTACCCTCTTGTGCAAGCTTCTTAGCAGCTGCTAAAGCAGATTGTACCATCAATCCACAAGCGAAGATTACAGCGTCCTTACCACCACGTAATACATTTACATGATCGAAGTTAAACTCAGTATCCTCTGGATATACATCCTCAATAGAAGAACGTCCAAGTCTTACATAACATGGCTTGTTTGTATTAGCAACATGCTTGATAACGGCCTTTGTTTCAGACGCATCACATGGCACATATACTTCCATACCTGGAATGACACGCATCAATGCGATATCTTCAATTGCTTGGTGTGATACTCCATCCTCACCAACCGTAATACCAGCATGTGTTCCACATACCTTCACATTCAAGTGAGGATAGGCAACACTGTTACGAATCTGTTCCCAAGCTCTACCAGTACAGAACATGGAGAATGAAGACGCAAATGGAATAAAACCACTTGTCGCAAAACCAGCCGCATGACCAATCATATCCGCTTCCGCAATACCCATGTCGAAGAATCTTTCTGGCGCAACCTTCTTAGCGTTCGCTGTCTTTGTACTACCTGCAAGGTCTGCATCTAATACAACAATCTTTTTATTTTCCGCAACTAACTCTGCTAGTGCTTCACCATATGCTTCTCTTGTTGCCTTACCCATACTTATTTTGCCTCCAATTCTGCCATCGCTGCTTCAAACTGTTCCTTATTTGGTGCTTTTCCATGCCATCCTGCATTGTTTTCCATAAAGGATACACCTTTACCCTTTACTGTACGTGCAATGATCGCTGTTGGCTTCCCTTTGACTGTCTTAGCCTCATCAAAGGCAGCCTTGAGCTCTTCCATGTTATGTCCATCAACCTTGATAACATGGAAACCAAAAGACGCAAACTTCTCATCAAGAGGTTCAGGACCAATGACATCAGCAGTATTACCATCAATCTGTAGACCATTGACATCTACAATTGCACATAGATTATCATTCTTATAATGTGCAGCTGCCATTGCGGCTTCCCAGATTTCTCCCTCCTCTGTTTCACCATCACCGATTAAGCAATAGATACGATGATCATTACCATCTAGCTTATTCGCTAAAGCCATACCATCCGCCACCGCAAATCCTTGCCCTAAGGAACCAGTAGACATATCAACACCAGTGACATAGTTCATATTTGGGTGTCCTTGTAGCTTAGAATCAATCAAACGGAAAGTCATCAACTCTTCCATTGGTAAGATACCCTTTTCTGCAAGCACTGCATATAGTAGCGGAGAAACATGTCCCTTTGATAATACAAAGCGGTCACGATCAATTCCCTTTGCATTTTCTGGTGTAATATCCATCACATCAAAGTAGAGCACTGTTAAGATATCAGTCGCTCCAAGAGATCCTCCTGGATGTCCAGATTGTGCATTATACACCTGCTTTAGAATATTCTTACGGATATTCTTGGCGTGCACTTTTAACTCTTTTAATTCCATTGTAAAAGCCTCCTATTTCTATACCTCATTTATATTACCATGGTAAAACAACATACAAAAGTTATTTTATCCACCATTGTCATCGTTAAATAAAAATGACACCTCTTCGTTAAATGATTTTGACACCTTGGATATGTGCATAATTTATATATCTTCTATGATAAACATAGGAGGTGTTTTACTTTGAAAGAAAAGAAAAATAAAGAACTCGCAATCCGTCTGTTACGTGAAAAACTATCTAATGAACTGTTGTGGACATATGAAGAAATCTCTAATTTGACTCATCTGTCTAAGTCCTCTCTCATTCGTATCATGAAGGCCATTCTAGAGAAAAAGGATACCGTATCCATTCTCCTGCACGGCAATGCAGGTAAGAAATCTCATAAGGCTGCTTCCGACCAAGAAATCAACTTTATACGTAATCTTAAGCTACAGTATCCCGTCATCACAATAGCACAATTTAGAGATATCTTTATCGAAGATTTTTACATGAACCCAAATAAACAAGATATCGTCTCTTCATTTGGACTACATCTGCGTAGCCTTTCTTGGTTTCGCAATCTCTTTATCACTGAGGGCTGGTCATCTCCACATATGCGTCATGCATTAAAAACAAATCATTCGATTCATCTGATGCGTGTACCTTCCGCAAAGTCTGGTTTTCTTGTGCAGATTGATGACGCTACTTCTGATGTTCTATCAGAGAGACAGCTCGGATATTGTCATGTGATGAAATATCTGTTTGAAGAATATGGTGTTCCCTCAACGCTTTATTCAGATCGGCATACGATATTTCACAATAAGACTGAAGAACTGACTCAATTTGGTCAAATGATGAATGACCTAGGTATCAGAATGATATTTGCAGGGTCTCCACAAGCCAAAGGAAGAATCGAACGATACAATGGGACATGTCAGAGCAGACTGCCAAATGATATTAAGCGTTTTGGAATCAAGGACTATGACGAATTGAACGTATGGTTTAATACTACATATCGCAAGTATCTCAATCAAAAATTCGCTAGAAACCCAATTGATCCACATTCAGCTTTCATGCCTATCGAAGTCAATCTTAGCGAGATATTTACTCTACGATATATACGTAAAATCAATAACGGAATATTTTCATTTCAGAAGA
>JALENJ010000034.1 GCA_022767445.1 Erysipelotrichaceae bacterium
AAACGACCTCTGATTAACGCCTTTTGGAGTTTCTGGATACAATCCATGATGATACATCTCAATACATTTTCTTTTAAATTCATAGCTATAACGCATAAAATACCCTCCTTACTGTTGTCCAGTAAAGAGGGTACATATCATTCACTATTTAGTGGATGCTTTTTTCTGAATATGAAAACGATTTCCAGATAGCTGTAATGTGATTGTTTTCAATTTTAAATAGACCATAATTAAGTCAAGGAGGAATTTAACAATATGAATGGATCATTATTTATTAGGATTGATGATAGGCTTATTCACGGACAAATTGTTACAGCATGGGCTAAAGTTCTAAATATTAAAAAGATAATTGCATTAGATGATGCACTTGCTGTAAGTGAGATGTTAGCTGAAATTATGTTGATGGGAATATCTGATGCATATGAACCAGAAATATTGACAACATCAGCTGTTGAATCATTTCTAAGTCATCATCCACGGGATGAAAATGTATTACTTGTAACACGTGCTGCAGAAAATTTAGCTTTACTAAAAGAACAACTGTCGTTTGCAACTGCAGTAAACATTGGTAACTGCTCTAGAAAGGAAGCATCAGCCTATGTATTCAAAGGAATAGGTGTAGGTCAGATATTATACTTTTCTGAAAAAGATGTAGAAGTTTTAGATGATTTATCTAGAAAAGGAATTAAAATCGTTTTTCAGCAGATGCCAACAGATAAAGAAGTGCAGTGGCAACAGATAAAAGAAGGGTTAAAAAGAATAGAATAGTGAGATAAATTATGAATATAATTCAAGCAATATTAATCGCAATTTTCATTTATCTAGCTTCTATTGGATCAATAGTTGGTAACACGATAGGATGGTATAGCTTGGGTCGTCCAATAGTGGCATCATTGGTAGTGGGTATAATTATGGGTAATGTTCCATTAGCTATTCAATTAGGCCTACTACTTCAATTAGCGAATTTAGGCTCAGTAACTCCTGGTGGAGCAGTGGGTTGGGATTTATCATATGCAACATATATTGGGGTTGCTGGAGCACTTGCATTTGATACTGGTGATTTAGCTACAACAACAGCAGTAATGTGGACATTCTCTGTTGTTGGTGGTGCAATTGGTGTTGCAATGTGGAATGTAAACTATGCATTAAATTTATTTACTAACCGTATTTCTTATCAGGGTGCATTAGAAGCTAATCCTAAGAAGATTGCATTTGCGAATGCTGGCGCAGGAAATATTATTGGTTTTTTAACTAGATTTATTCCTGCAATGATTTTGTTATCTACAACAGCAGTTGTTGGATCGCAGAGTGGAATAAATGTTGCAGAAATCATTCCAGCATGGTTTTTAATAACAATTAACACATTTGGTGGCATGATGGCAGCTTTAGGAATGGGTATTTTACTTTCATTCTTGATTAAAGAAAAATGGCAATGGGCATTAGTAGTCTTTGGATTTATGCTCGTTGGATATTTGAAACTAAGTATGATGGCATGTGCAATGTTTGCAATCATAATTGCAATTGTATATTACGTCTTAAATGGAAAGGGTGAGTTACATGAGTAAAAAAGTATCTAAAAGTACTTTGCGTAAATCATGGAAGACTTGGTTCTTCTGGCATGGTTGTTCACAACAGGGAGAAAACCTGCTTGGTAATGCCATGGCGCACACCATGAGCCCTGTAATTGAAGAACTATATACGACAAAGGAAGATAAAGTAGAAGCATATAAACGTAGTCTAACGTTGTTTAATACAGAACAGCAGTTAGGTGCAATTGCGCCAGGAATCTTAATTGGTGTAGAAGAGTCTGTAGCAAATAAAGAGATTACTTCAGATGTTGCAGAGTCGATTAAGGTTGCATTAATTGGTCCAACGAGTGCAATTGGAGATTCGTTATGGGTTGCTACAATTATCCCATTACTATTAACAATCACAATGACAATCACAAATATAGGAAACGTTTTCCTATATTTAGGACCATTGTTATATGCAGTAGGTTATCCAGTATTAACATCAATAATGAGCTGGAGACTATGGAATGTTGGGTATTCAACTGGAATCGGATTCATGAAGAAATTCATGAAGTCAGGAAAACTAGAGTTGATTACAAAAACAATGACAATTTTAGGACTTATCGTTGTCGGTGCATTGATTGCTTCATTTGTGAGTTTATCAATACCACTTGTAATCACTCCTCCAGGTGGTGAAACAGCAGCAGTCAACGTAGATGATATGATTAATGCAATCTTCCCTAACCTACTACCATTATTATTAACGATTGGTGTATATAGATTATATGCAAAGAAGAAATCTCCGTTGTTTATTATGGGATTTATATTGGTTATCGCAATTTTATTGACTATCATTGGAAAATTAAGTGGAATTTATACATTCTAGAAAGGTTTATTTAATATGACAAACTTAAAATATGTAGAGCGTTTTTCTGAAGTAATTCAATCAATTGATTCAACACAAGGGGAAAAGATTAAAGCAGCAGCCAAGTTATGTGCACAAGCTATTAATAATGGTAATATGGTTCACCTATTTGGAAGCGGACACTCTGTATTGCCAATTCAGGATATGTTCCCACGTTATGGTGGAGTAGTAGGATTTCATCCATTAATGGATCCACGTTTAATGTGGAGCAATGTAATTGGTCCAGGTGGAGCAAGAGAGTTGCTTTGGATTGAACGTCAAGAAGGCTATATCCGCAACTTTTTACAAAGCTTTACTTTCCATGAAGGAGAAGTAATGATTGTATATTCTCATGGTGGATTAAATGCAGCTCCAATCGAAGTTGCAATGTATGCAAAGCAAAAAGGAATGAAGGTTGTAGCCATTACAAGTGAGGATAACTACAAGAAAGCACAGCCAATCCATTCAAGTGGTAATAAATTAGGCGATGTGGCAGATATCATTATTTCTAACTGCTGCCCATTAGAGGATGCTCTTGTGTCAATTCCAGGATATCCACAACCAGTAGGCGGATCAAGTACTGTTGCAGCAATGGTTATTACACAGTGTATTGCGTCTGAAACAGCTTTAGAATTACAAAAGATGGGACATGAAATGTTTATCTTTGTATCCCCTAATGTTACAGAAGTTCCAGCTGACTATATGAATCAGGTTTACGCAAACTATACAGAAGTAGTAAAGAAGAATGGTAACTAAATGATACAAATTGTTTTATGTGGGCATGGACATTATGGAACTTCGACATTAGAGAGTATCCATATGCTCGCAGGTAATGTTGATTCATATTCAGCAGTTGATTTCACGAAAGAAATGGATATGAATCAATTACAAGCAGAGATTGAAAAACTATTACATGCATTCAAGGATGAAACGATTTTGTTTGTTTGCGATATTGCAAATGGCACTCCATTTAAAATCTGTTGTATGAAAACAACAATGCATACAAATGTATATGTACTCGCTGGTGTTAATTTAGCTGCAATATTAGAAACAGTATTTATTGATAAAGATGATGTACATGCATTAATAACAACCATGGAAAATGTTACAAAAGAATCAATTCTTAGTTATCCCAAAAAATAAAACAAAAGTCTGTGGAATCGTATGAATCCGCAGACTAATTTTTGATATACTACTAGTGAGGTTTACGTATATGGAAAGACATAATATTTTTCTTGAAATGTCTCAACTAAGAGACTTATCACCTAGTGAACGGCAAGTTGTTGATTTTGTGTTACAGCATCCTGAACAGGCACTAGAGCTTTCAATTGTTGCACTAGGTGCAAATACATTTACATCTGCAAGTACTGTTTCTAGAGTATGTAGCAAACTTTCAGTAAATGGTTTCTCTGACTTTAAACAGAGATTATATGCAGATATACAAAACTATCAAGAATATGTCTATATTAATACGAATAGAATTCCCATTGATTGTTCAGACAGTTTGCAAGATACAATGGAGAAAGTTATCCAAAACTGTACGCGTGCACTAATCGATGTAAAGATGCTCAATAGCGTAGATAAATTTGAAAAGGCTGTAGAATGGTTGCAGGAATCTAAAACAATAACATTATATGGAAGTGGTGTGTCAAATTTGATCTGTCATGATGCACTAATGAAAGGAATCAGAATGGGATTGCCAATCTGCTCTTATACATACTATTCAGAAATGTCTATGCATGCACGCCAGACAGGACCACAAGATTTAGCAATTATAGTATCTTATACAGGGTTGACTGTTGAGATGGAAAAGATTGCACGAATTTTGCATTACAATAAGTGTAAAATCATTGCAATTACATCAAATGCAGCAAATGAAATTGCAAACTTATCAGATATTAATTTTCAAGTTGGTAATACAGAATCGTATTATCGAATCGGTGGTATTGAATCAAGAACTTCTATGCAGTGTGTTCTAGATATTATTTTCGCAGGATATTATAACAAGACCGAAAAAGCTAAGGATGTAAGTAAGAAAACCTTTGTTAATGATACATTTAGTGCAAAGTGGGAAGGATAATAAGTAATAAGAATGGTGATATATGTAGTTCGAAATCATCATTCTTTTTGTATGTTTAAGTGCTAATAATTTAATCAAATTTTTTTCCTAATTGACAAATGATATAACTAGTTCTATTCTAAATGTATAAAATGTTATAACATATATCTCTAATTGATATATCTTTTAATAAGAACATGTAAAGTCAATCTACTATTCACAAGAAAGGGGGATTCTATGAAAAGATTTGATATACATGCGCATATGGGTAAAACAAGTTCAGGTGAAGCAATTGGTGTAGAACAACTCATTTCTGATATGGATAAATATGGCATATTAAAAACAGGAATTAGTTCATTATCAGGAATTGATAATCGTGAGCAGAATGATTTGGTTTATGATTCATACTTAAAATATCCAGACAGAATTATTCCATATGCTTTTATAAATCCTAAGTCAAAAGATGCAATTAAGGAATTAGACTTATGCCTTGGTGAAAGGGGATTTTTAGGAGTTAAGTTACATCCATGGAAGCATGGCTATTTTGCGGATAACACACCACAAATAGATGAAATTTTAACTCATATTGAAAAGTATGGAGTTCATATTCAAGTATATCCAGGTACAAGTCCATTATGTACACCATATGTGTGGATTCGCTATGCGAAAAAACATCCAAATTTGCGATTTGTTTTTACACATACTGGATGCAGAGAGTTTGGATATAGTGTCATCAAAGCTGTTCAAGATGTGAAGAATATTTGGCTTGAAACATCAGTTATTTATGAAAGTGATGTTTTGAAGCAAATGAAAGATTGTGTTGGTGCAGACAGAATTGTTTTCGGTACAGACTGGCCATATAAACCAGTGCAGTGTGAAATTGAAAAAATATATCATATGGGATTTGATGAGGAAGAATTAGAAAAAGTATTTTATAAGAATGCTGAATCTTTATGGATACCAAGAAAGGGAGGGGATGAATAATGAAGATTAATGTATGTAGAATTGATGATCGCTTAATCCACGGACAAATCGTAACGAAATGGATTAAAGAGGCAGATGCAAAGTTGATCATAGTATCTGACGACAAAGCAGCAAATGATAAAGCTTTACAAATGATACTCAAGATTGCAGTACCAAGTGGAGTAAAATTAGAGATTCTTAGCAAAGAGAATACGGTTAAACGAATTAACGAAGACAAGACAAATGTAAATGTTCTATTGCTTATAAGAAATCCTAAAGAAGCAAACCTATTAGTTGAGATGGGCCTAAAACTAGACAAAATAATTGTTGGTAATATTAGTAATTCTAAATCTGCAATAGGTAGAACGAAGTTATTGGATTATATCTGGGTAGAGCCAGATGATGTGGAAGCACTTAAATCATTACATAATAAGGGAATCTTGCTCGAGGTAAAAGCAATACCAGAAGAAAGAGCGAAAGATCCAATCGAGTTAATTGAAAAATACGTTAAATAAACCAGGAGGAAAGAAAAGATGTTTATTCAAGCGTTACTTGTAGCGTTAATCGTTGCAGTTGCATTCAATGATAGAGTTTTCTTACATACGTTTATGTATAGACCAATCGTAATTGGACCATTAGTAGGATTGGTGTTTGGTAATTTGAATATTGGGTTACAAGTTGGTGTTGCAGTTGAGTTAATGTTCCTAGCAGTTATTTGGGTTGGTACAGCTGTTCCACCAGATGAGACATTATCTGCTGCATTTGCTACATCAATTGCTTGTGCTACAGGATCACCAGAAATTGGTATTGCGACAGCACTTCCAATTTCATTCGTTGGACAAATTTTCCGTCAAACAAAGTTCTCTACAGTTTACGAGTGGACAATGAGAAAAGTTGAAAAAGCCGCATCCAAAGCTGATGGAAAAGGTGTCGTTTTATGGACAACAATTATTCCGGCAATTATCGAAAGCTTACTATTTGGTATTCCAACATTTATTGGAGTTTACTATGGAGCAGAAGCTGTACAAGCATTTATTAACTTTATCCCACAATGGCTAATTTCAGGTTTAGCAGCTGGAGCAGGTTTATTAGGGGCAGTCGGTGTTGCATTATTGCTTGGTACAGTTAAAGATAAATCCCTATGGCCATATTTCTTAATTGGCTTTGTGTTTGCATCTTATTTAGGTGTCAATATGATTGGTATCGCAATTATTGCAGTAGCATGTGTTGCAATTAACTATTTAGCGGATAAGAATAAAGTAAATAGTGAAGATGTTGAAGAATTTGAAATTGAGCCAGAAGATAATAGTTATCGTGTTTTAACAAAGAAAGATTTATGGAAAACATTCTGGTATGGAATGGCTATTGAATCTGGCAACAGTGCTACTAAGCAGGAAGCAAACGGATTCTTACAGGCTATGATTCCTACTCTAGATAAAGTTTATGAAGATCCTGCTGAAAGAGCAGAAGCATATGAAAGACATTGTGAATTATTCCTAACTGAGGGAAGAGTTGCTGAACTATGTGTAGGTATTTCATGCGCAATGGAAGAAAGAAATGCGATTAAGAAAGATATTGATCCAGAATCAATTAATGCACTTAAAGTCGCATTAATGGGTCCATTAGCTGGTATCGGTGACTCATTAATTCATGGAACGATTCGTCCTATTATTGCAGGTTTAGCATGTTCAATGATTACTGCAAGTGGTTTCAATAATCCAACTGGTGCAATTCTCTTCGTAGTATTGATGACTGCTATTACTTTCGCAATTCGATATCTAGGAATCTTTAAGGGATATGAAGGCGGACTATCATTAGTATCTAAGATGCAGTCAGGTGGATTGTTAAATAGCTTAACAAGATATGCAGGTATTGCAGCGTTCGTAGTATGTGGTGGATTTATTTCTGCATTAGTTTACGTAACATTGAATGTTCAATATGTAAATGGAGATACGATCATTTCCTTACAGAAGACATTAGATGACTTAATTCCAAACCTAATTCCATTGATTTATACAATGATTATGTATTGGTTAATCAATAAGAAGAAAATCAATATCGTGCTATTAATGTTTATCACAATTTTAATTGGTGTTGCAGGTGTTGCACTTGGAATTTTAGCTTAGTTGAGGTAGTTGAATATGATAATTGATATTCATGCTCATCTAGATCGAGATCCAATTAGTAAAACTTATCTAATCAGTGAGCAATTTGAAGACATGGAAAAGAATAAAATTACGAAGAGAGTAATTTCTACTTTCTATGGTCGGTCAATTTCTGATGCGAATAATGAAATTGCAAAACTGGTTGATTTATATCCTGATAAATTTATTGGGTGTGCAATAATTAATCCTAAATTAGATGATTCGGTTGATGAAGTAATTAGGATTTCCAAAATGTCACAATTTAAAATGATAGAGTTTGATTCTTTGGAACATGGATATCGACCTGAAAAATTCCAATATAATATTGATCCAATCTTACAGATATGTGAGGAGAATAATTTAATTGTTAAAGTGTTTACTGGTGCTGGCTTCTATACGATGCCAGACCAGTGGGCATTTTATTCCAGAAGATTTAAAAATATAAAATTTATCTTGGAGCATTTGGCAGGTGAAGATTTTAGATATGGAACTGTAGATTTAATGAAAGAAGAATCTAATCTATTAATGGAAACATCATATGAGACAGAGATTCCAGCTTTACATAAAATTTTCGATAGCGTTGAAGTTGAGAGGCTATTCTACGGTTCTAATTATCCTGATAATTTTACTGAAATTTCTCTAATGAAGTTTGACAGTCTAAATCTCAGCCAAGATGATTTAGAGAAAATTATGTATAAGAATGCACAGAAGTTATTAGATATTTCAAAGGAAGGTGAAAAGTTGTGAATGATTTAGTCAATTGCTTACCTTTGGAAGCAAAGAAGAAATTTAGTGATATTGAAGATGGAACTGTTTTAGGAGCAAGCAACCATATAAGAATGATTGCAGAAATGTTTGTCACAATTAGTGATGAAATACAGGATAAAACAGAAGCATCTAATCTAATCAAACAAGTAAGTAATCATTTTAAAAATACAAGAGGATTGTCTAGCTACGCTATTGTTAATGCTCTAAATAAAATTGAGCATTATTGTGAAGAGTCTGATGAAGCTATATATTCTGAAAAAATAAAAAATGGCGTAAAACATTACTTTGATGAAGCTGTGGAAATATCTAAGAAAATAACAGAATATAGTGTGAATTTATTAGATGATTGCAAAACAATTATTGCTTTTGACTACTCAAGTACTGTAGAAAAAACCTTACGAGAACTAAGACACGAAGTGACAGTTATAATACCCGAATCGAGAGTAATTAACGGTGGTTATAATTTTGTAAAACCGTGTCTGGATAGAGGACATAAAGTATGGTTTATCCCAGATGCAAGTATGCTTACTGTTTTGCGAAAAGTTGATGCAGTGATAATTGGTGCTGAAACATTCTATCCTGATGGCACAGCATTCAATACTGCTGGCTCTGATATTTTGGCAGTATTATGCAAGGAATATGATATTCCATATTATGTACTTACACCTATGCTGAAGGTAGATAATAGAGCTTTATATGGAAAATTAAAAAAAGAAATCCTTCGTGACGAAAAAGATACTTTAGCTAAAAACTGGCCAACTGAATTAGCTGAAAAAGTTGATTTTAAAGTGATTGAGTTAGTTCCGATTAGGCCAGATAAGATTACAAAGTATGTTACTGAACATGGCATCGTGAGTCCTTGTGATCTTAATTATTATTTATGTAAAGAAGGTGCTTAGTTATGCTAGATAATAAAAAATTTCCTTTATCATTGGTGATGATTCAGCCTCCAGCAATGCCTGGTAGTTATAAAAATAATGGTAAGGATTTAGAAGCGATTGAGAAATATGTTTACGAAGAAGCTGAAATGATATACAAACAAGGCTTTGATGGGTTCATACTTCAAAACATGCATGATGGTCCAGTAGCACAAACTGCTAGACCAGAAACAATTTCATTTATGACGCGTTTAGGATTAATGCTAAAAAGGGAATTCCCTACAATGGTATTGGGTATACTTGTAAACTGGGATGGTATGGCTTCCTTGGCTGTTGCAGAAGCTGTTAATGCAGATTTTGTACGTGTTGAACACTTATACTCTGGTGTATCTATTGATACTTTAGGTTTCCATCAAGGACAGTGCTCAGATATATTGATGATGAAAAAGAGACTAGGATCATCTATTCCGGTTTATGCAGATGTTATGGAAGTGAATGCAAATTATCTTGTAAGTGACTCCAAAGTTGAAGCAGCTAAAAAGATGATGCGATATGCATACCCAGATGGATTATTCATTAGTGGTAAAAATACAGAAGAAAGTCTAGAAATCATTAAGGAAATTCGAAAAAATTTACCAGATGTACCGGTATTTCTTGGTGGAGGAGCTACTGGAGAAAATATTGGTGAATTATTAAAATATTATGATGGAGTTTCCGTAGCTACTTGGGTAAAAAATGGAAATATGGAAAATCCGATTGATCCAGAGCGTGCGCAGACTTTCTTGGGACAATGCAGAATGGCTTCGGAATGGCGTAGGAGAACAGAGAAATGATTGGTATTATTATTGTTACCCATTCAAATTTTGCTGAGGGTATTAAAAATTCAGTTGAAATGATTGCAGGAAAGCAAGATAACTTTACAGCAATTAATTTTGAGAATGGGGAAGATATAGAAGATTTGAAAAAACGTATATCTCAAAAAGCTGAAGAATATACTTCAAAGGGTCTTGATGTAATTTATGTAACAGACTTGAAAGGAGCAACGCCATTTAACGCTTGTTTATATGTATCAACACAAATTTGGGGTCCTGTTGTAGCTGGATTATGTTTACCAATATTATTAGAATTAGTCCTTACTAGAGATACAATGGACATAGAAGACTTATCAAGTTATGTAAGATATGTTATAACAAATGCGAAGGAGAGCATTCAAGTCATTGACGTAAATGAGTTGATGTAATTAGCAATGATGGAAATCCAAAGTAAAAATAACCCTCTATATTTAGATGTATATAATGATATTCTAAATAAAATTGATACATCAGTTTATAAACCTGGCATGGTTTTACCTTCCGAGCAAGATTTACAAAAACAATATAATGTATCCCGTATAACAGTAAGAAGGGCATTATCTGATTTAGTTCATGATGGACTATTAGAACGTACCAGAGGTAGAGGGACAATTATTCTTCCAAAGAAGAATAAAGAGGATCTATATGAATTATCTGGATTTACCGAGGATGCCAAACGTAATGGAGATATTCCAACGTCAGTAATTATCAAACTGGATGAAATAAAATGTCCATCAGATATCGCAAGGTTTCTACAAATTGATGAGCATGAGAAAGTTTATTATCTAAAACGTCTACGACTTATCAATGGTAGAATTTCAGGAATTTTCGAAACATATATCTCTCAAAGATTTCCATTTAAAATCAGTGCAAATGATTTTAATGAAAAAACTTCTTTATATGATTTCTATAAAGAGAACGGTGTAATAATTGCAGATGCAGTTGAAACACTGGAATCAATCATGGCTACACCAGAACTTAAAAGAGAAATGTTTATCGAGAGTGATATGCCAATCTTCTACCGTGCGAGAATTACATATGATAACAATTCAAAGCCAATAGAATATTCAAAGAATTACTATAAGGCCAATGGATACAAGTATGTTGTTCATCTTCACAGAAAAAATGAAACTGTATCAAAATAGTAATGAATAAAAAGCTTAAGCGATTGGAGAATAATGGGGATAATTCCAATCGCTTTTGATATTTTCTTGGTAGAATTTTTGAGGTACTATACAATTAGTTAGTTTCTGGTCGATGGATTCTTGTAATGTATCGTGGATACTGTTTACAATTAATATAATCTTGAGAAGTTTTACTATAATGAAAAAGTGATAGGGATTGATATTATGACAAAAGTTGCTGTATATATACATGGGAAAGGTGGCTCTGCTGCTGAGGCTAGTTATTATAAGAGGTTTTTCGGTGAAGAATATGATGTGATAGGCTTTGATTATAAATCAGAATTGCCATGGGCTGTGAAGGACGAATTTCAAAACTATTTTGCGGATATTTTTGCAAGATATGATGAGGTTGTATTAATTGCAAATAGTATTGGAGCGTATTTTTCATTCTTATCTTTGTCAAAATTTAATATTGAAAAAGCAATGTTTATTTCACCTATCGTAGATATGGAAAAGCTAATTTTAGATAAAATGAAAGAAGTAGGCATATCTGAAGAAAATCTTTTCTTACGAAAAGTAAAGTAATGCATACACAATCTGGTGAAGCTTTATCATGGGACTATCTTGCATATGTTCGTAATAATCCCATAACATGGAACATTCCAAGCAGTATTCTCTATGGCAAAAAAGATAATATGACAGATGTTACAACAATTACTGACTTTTCCAATATGATAAATGCAAGCTTAACAATGATGGAGAATGGAGAACATTGGTTCCATACAGAAGAACAAATGCTTTTCTTGGATACTTGGTTTGCAAAATTTATATGATAGTTCATACCCTACAGCAGTTTATAATATAAAAATATCGGTTAGGTTTATGCACTAGCAAGCATGTTGTTTTTTTGAACATGAAAAAAGGGATGTTATCGATATCCCCGATCAAATTAAAGGGTTTTTTGGAGTAGCTATCTAAGATAATGCGAAGGATAGAGCAGTTTCATACTATTGTTTGTATATAATGCATAGCATAAGCAGATTCATGTGCAGATAGTGCACGCAAAATGATAGATTAATCACACGGCGTCTATTCTAGGTCAATAAAACCTAAATATTGCGATTATATTGATTGAATTCATCGAATGAGAAGTATAACTGATTCAGTTCATTGATTAAAAATTGAACTTCAGAATCGTTCGAGTTAACAGTTACATTTATGATATTTGTAATGATTCTAATTTTTGTGTCAGGTTTAGCTAAGAAGAATGGGGAAAAACGTATGAATCCATTGTCTTTGCAAAACATATATTCTCTATATAGATCAGCATTGATCATTTCTTCAGTGTTTTCGCAGTTGCGACCATTCTGATGTTCGTGATAATTAGTAAGTATTTGCTTATAGTTTTCTATATTTTTTAGGATAATATTTTTCATTTTCTGGTTATGGTCGATTGCTTTTTGTAAAAATATCTTACTTTCAAAAAATCGATGATTGATAATTAAAGCTTCTAATATTTTTCCGACAAAAGGTGCTATAAGAATATTCTCAAAAGGAAATTTATGTCCCAAATGAATATATTTTACTGTAAAAGTCTCAAAGAAATACTCGATAATAGTATTATCTGAGTTTGCAATTGTTTCAATGAATTCTTCGAATTTTTTTGATTTACTTAGTACGAAGTTTTTGACAACATATGATCCACCAAGGTATAGTTGATAAAGGAAGGGAACTTCCTTTGCATGAAGTTTGTTGAGCATTTCAAGATCTTTTTCTTTAAGTGCTAGGGTAATCATTTTATAGCGCAGGTCACATTGATGTTTGAAAGTGAATTCAAGCGAATCGATATTATAGAGTTCTCTTCTTTTGATACTTGTCCCTGCACCAAAAGATTCAAAATCTTGACTATCATCACGATGACTATAATAATATTCTTCAGAATTATCTCCTACAAACCAGATATAGTTATAATCCATTAGGTATTTTAAGAGTGTATAGTTTTCGGCTTCTAATGCATAATCAATAAATGTTTTATTATATTCGTCAGGATTCAAAAATAATTTATCTTCACGATTTATATAATTTTCAATTTCTTTAGGTTCTTTTGAAAAAGCAATAGAATAATTTGTTTTATGAGTGAAAGTTGGCAATTTTACCGTTCCTGCACTCAATATATCATCCGTTGATACACCTAATAGTTCTGCAAATACAGGCAAATCATATATTTGAATACTCTTGTTGCCTTTTTTGATTTGGCAGATTCTATTTCGCATATTTTGTATGTTTTCTGTACTTTCTGGTGTTTTGGTTGAATGTAGGTAAGCAATGCTAAATTGTCTATCGTTTTTAAAACGACTATTGTCGATTAATTTGGATAAGTATTTTCCAATACGTTTATTATCAACTTTATACATCTTTTATTTTCCTTGAAAATATCATACGAAACCTTTGGGGAAAAATATATAATGATTTTGTATATAGAAATCATATGTGTAATTTTGATACACAAATTTCATATGCTAGCAGCATATATTTTAAATTGAAAGAGGATAATTTACTCGCTAGTATCTGTGATTTTTTTCATTTCTGACGAAAACTAATTTAACCATTGTCCGAAATGGACAATGGTTAAATTCTCTTTTTGTGATATTTTTATCGAGCAAACAAAGGGAGAGAACTATGAACAAACGTTTATTTGCGGCATGCTTAAGCGTAGGTATGCTACTGGCTGGATGCTCAGCAAAGAAAAGTACTACTGTAAAAAATGGTACTTATGAGGAAACAGTTGATGGACGTAACGGAAAGGTTACAGTAAGCACAACAATTTCTTCTGGAAAGATCACAAATGTAGAAGTAAAGGATAATGAAGAGACACCAGAAATTGCTGGTACTGCAATTACGGAGTTGCCTAAGAAGATTGTTGAACAAAACAGTCCTAATGTAGATGGTGTCACAGGTGCGACGATCACATCTGATGCGATCAAACTAGCAGTTTCAAACGCAATCAAAGCAGCTGGAGGAGATGCAGATTCATTTGGTGCATCAAACGAAGCAAAAGAAACAAAGACAGAAAAATTAACAGCTGATGTCGTTGTTGTTGGTGCAGGTGGTGCAGGTATCTCTGCAGCTTTAACAGCTCAACAAAACGGTGCACAGGTTATCTTATTAGAGAAGTCTGCGAATATCGGTGGTGTATCTGTTATCGCAGGTGGACCAATGGGTATTGACTCACGTGAACAAAAGGCAGCTGGTGTTGCTGGTACATTTACAGCCAAAGAAGTTCTAGCAGCTTGGCAATCCTATAACTGCTGGATGGATGATGGACAGTTGTTCTACAACATCGCTAATCGTTCTGGTGAGACAATTGACTGGTTGGAAGACAATGGTATGGAACTTGCATATGTAGGAAATGAACAAGCAGCTCACGCTGATGGTTTCCCAACATATCACATGTATAAAGATCAATCTAACAAGCTTGGCTACTACAAGACACTTGTAGAGAAGTTTGAAGAAGCAGGTGGAAAGATTTACTATGAAACACCAGCAGTTGAATTGAAGTCTGAAAATGACAAGATTACAGGTGTTGTAGCGAAGTCATCTGATACAACATATGAAATTAGCTGTGATGCAGCAGTTCTTGCGACTGGTGGATTCGGTGCTAACGCAGATATCATCGAACAAGAAGTTGGTTTCCCACTTGAGACATTCACAACTGGTACACAAACAGGTGATGGCGCAACAATGTCACAGGCAATTGGTGCAGGTAAGGGTAAAACAATCCAACAGTACCATGGTGTAACATCTTTCTCCGGTATTGAAACAGGACAGGGTAAAGATGAAATTGCGAAAGCTATTTATCTTGCAACTAGTGTTTGGGTTAATCAACGTGGATCAAGATTTGCACCAGAGGATCTAAACTATGACACAGCTCTATCCTCAAATGCGGCTGCTACACAGGGTGAATACTACTTCTCTATCATGTCTGATGATATGGTTAAGGCAGTTGAACAAGGTGGTTCTAAAGCCCTTAATGTTGATACAGCTGTAGGTTACCAACCATCATTACCACTATTCAGTGTTGATGAACCTTGGACGGAATTCAGAGCTGCGCTTGAAGATGGCGTTGAAAAGGGAATCGTATTCAAAGGCGATACGGTTGAAGACCTTGCAAAGGCAATGGTTGTTGATGCCAATGCATTAAAGAAGACAATCGATAGCTACAACGCTTCTTGTGCAAATGGATCAGATGAAGTATATGGTAAGGATTCCAAGTACATGTTATCTTTAGGTGATGGACCATACTACGCTGTTAAGGCAAGACCAGTATCCTTAGGTGGTATCGGTGGTGTATTGGTAAACTCTAACCTAGAAGTTATCAAACAAGACGGTACAGTTATTGGTGGTCTATTCGCTGCAGGTAATGAAGTTGCTGAGATTTACAACAACTCATATCCACTCGTAGAGGGTGTTACATTGATGACAGCCCTAACAGGTGGCAGAATCTGTGGTGAAGAAGCTGCTAACTACGCTACAAAATAATCGAACGAAGGAGAAACTGAAATCATTTGGTTTCTCCTTTTAATTTGCTAAAATAGATTCATGAACAAAGAAGAAATGTTTGATCTTGTCAGTGAGTGTACAAGTCTAGAGATGTTTATCGCAAAAATAGAAAAGTATATCAACAACCCGTTCTGGTTGATGAATGATGCCTATCAAACCATTGCATATACAAAAACACAGAAAACCAATTACTATCTATCTTTACTAAAAGATAGAGAAGAAAAAAAGAAATTCGTCAATCAATGGATTCAGATAGGACTATTGGATGATAAAGAAGGGATTGTACATCCTAAGAGGATGTATGAGCCAGCCTTTGGCAAAGATGTATATGTATTGGATGTTTTCTTTAAGAAACATCCAATTGCTAAGATGACGGTTGTGATCGAACAGGAAATTCAACCTGATGATGTTGCGTTGCTTGCTAAGGGATTATCGCTATACTTACGCAACACACCAGCCAATTATGGTTCTAAACAAGAACATGCATTATCTCTGTTATTACAAACAGACTTAGAGAGTCAATCACTCGGCAAAGAATTACTTGAAAAGATTGATTACAATATGGATGGAACATTCCATATCGCATACGTCGATACAGACATCACCAATCGCACAACATTACTCAGAACATTTCTAGCCGATGCAGAAAAAGAGAGTCATGACATACTTGCGGGTTTTGTACAGGATAAATGTTTTATCATTATGCCAGTGAAGCTAAAGCTTCATTGTATCCAAGACTATCAAATACGTATTGCATATAGCTATCCATTTGAGTTGTTTGATCAACTATATGGATATGGTAGACAAGCAGAGTATGCATGTCACATCACACAAAAGAAAGAGACATATTTTATGGATGTGATTGATTCATTTTTAACCCATGCTGTACAAAAGGAATTACCACTTGAGACAATGATTGATATCAGGGTTAAAAACATCATTGCCTATGATAAGAAATACCAAACAAAATACTTTGAAACATTGAATGCGTATATCTCTCATCAAAACTCAAAACAAAGAACTGCAGATGCATTATTTGTCCATATTAATACAGTGAAGTACAGACTACAACAGATAGAAAAACTATTTAATATCAACTTAGAATTAGATGATCATATTCTACGTATTTCGCTTGCTTTACAAAATATGATGTAGTAAAGTACTATGAAAATCTCAAAAAAAGTTTATACTAAGAGTGGGTTAGTTATAGCTGACTGAAAGGAGTGTATATATGAATTTATCTACATTGTTAGTATTATTGGTTGTCTTGGCAATCATTGGCCTGGATGTTCGCTATGTTATGAAACACGGCATCGATTCCTGTAGTGGTGACTGTAACGGAAGTTGTCATTCATCTTGCAAGTGGGTAGGAGATGTAAAGAAAGCACAGCGTAATATCCGCATTCAACATAAAATTAAATCGTTCTTTGGATTAAGTCGCTAAGCGACTTTTTTCTTGCATGCATGGTTTCTATCATGTACTGTATTAGTATAGAAATCACATCAAAACATAATTGTATAAAGCAGATACTATTTTTCTTTTTGCTTGTTTGAGAAATTTTGGGGAGATTTCATGTATGTAGTGTATGTAAAAAGGGGAGGAATAATATGCTAAATACATTTGTATTACTAGGGAAAGTACATTCATTGCCTATCATTGAGGGCACAAATCTATCGGAGAATCAATCGACCATGCAGGTAGAATGTCAAAGAGCTTTTAATGATCATGGAGTTTTAAGTGATATTTTGACAGTTCGCTTATGGCGAGGGATTGCGGAGACCTGCAAGGTAGCTTGTCATATTGGTACTATCATCGCTATCAAGGGCAGGATAGAGATTAATATTCATACCGAGCAGATGGAGTTAATCGCAGAAAAAGTGGAGTTTATCCGATAATTGAAGGAATCTTATGGATCAAGCTATATCGAAAGATAGATTAACTATGATAAAATAGAAACGTTTAATAAAGCGAGGTAAATCACATGGCATTTGATTCATTAAGTGAGAGACTAAATAAAGCGTTACGCAATGTGGCTGGTAAAGGTACATTGACTGATAATAATATGGAGGACATGCTGAAGGAAGTGCGTCTTGCATTACTTGAAGCTGATGTAAACTACCGTATTGTCAAAGAGTTCCTTGATGAGATTCGTACAAAATCAAGAGGTGAGGAAGTACTCAAGAGTGTAGAACCTGGTCAACAACTTGTTAAGATTGTTCATGATCAGATTATTGAACTGTTGGGGACAGAAGAAGTAGGCATTAACTTTAGTGAAGAAAGTATCACGAAGATTATGCTTGTCGGTCTTCAAGGTACTGGTAAGACAACCAGCGTTGCGAAAATCGCAAGATTATGCAAAGAGAAATTCTCTAAGAAAGTATTGTTAATTGCGGCAGACGTTATTCGTCCAGCAGCGATCGAACAGCTACAAACCTTGGGTAAAGAGATTGATACAAAAGTATTTACGCTCGGTGTTGAAACACCGGCGGTAGAGACTGTACGTCAAGGTATGGCATATGCCCAACAAAATGGTTTTGATACCGTATTTATCGATACTGCAGGACGTCTACATATCGATGAAGCCTTGATGAATGAGCTAAAGGAAATCAATGAACTTGTACATCCAAATGATATCTTACTAACAGTCGACGCAATGACAGGTCAAGATATCGTCAATGTAGCGCAAGCATTCAAGGACGCATTACCGCTGACTGGACTTGTCGTTACCAAGTTTGATGGTGACTCCAGAGGTGGTGGCGTACTATCTGTTAAGAAGATTACAGGCGTACCTATTAAGTTTGTTGGTGAAGGTGAAAAGATTGAAGATATGGATATCTTCCACCCAGACCGTATGGCAGACCGTATCTTAGGTATGGGTGATGTCGTTACACTTGTAGAAAAAGCCCAAGAAAAACTAGATCTTGAAGAAGCAGATCGAATGGCACAACGTATGTTGGAAGGCCAATTCACTATGGATGATATGCTCAAACAATTTGAGCAAATTCAAAAGCTTGGTCCACTTGGTGGAATCATGAAGATGATACCAGGTATGAACCAATATGCGGGTATGTTAGATGAAGCCAAAGCTAGTGACTCGATGAAACATATGAAGGCCATCATCCAATCCATGACACTCTATGAAAGAGCACATCCAGAAAAGATGCGTGGCACAATGAAGAAACGCGTTGCTAGAGGTTCAGGTAGAAGCGTTGATGAAGTAAACAAATTGATTAACCAATTCGGTAAGATGAAGAAACTCATGGATTCCATGGGTAATATGCAAAGAAATGGAAATCTTAACGAAGAATCATTGAATAAGATGATGAGCAATGCACAAGCACGCGCAGGTAAATCCATGCCAAAAGGATTTGGTGGAAAGAACCCATTCCGTTTCTAATATTTATCAATAGGTGTAAAGTATTTTTACTTGACACCTATTTTTCTATCTGTATAATAATACTGTAAGAAATAGGAGGTATTATACCATGGCAGTTAAATTACGTTTAAAGAGAATGGGTGCTAAGAAGGCTCCAAGATATCGTATCGTTGCGGCTGACTCTCGTTTTGCTAGAGATGGACGCGAAATCGAAACAATCGGACACATCAACCCAACAACAGAACCAGAGACTGTTGTTGTAAATGAAGAAAAGGCTTTAGATTGGTTGAGAAAAGGTGCACAGCCTTCTGATACAGTTAGAAACATTCTTTCTCGTCAAGGTATCATGAAGAAGTTCCATGATGAGAAGGTAGCAGCTAAGAAGAAAGCGTAAGTTGTATGGCAGAGCTGGATAAGGTACTTCTCAATCTAGTTAAGCCAATGGTAGAAGACAAAGAATCCTTGGATGTACGTCAGATGCCAAGCTTAAACGAGAAAGAAGTTTTGTTACATGTGTATGCTAAAAACGAAGATATTGCTCGTCTCATCGGCAGAAAGGGCAGTATGGCTAGCGCATTACGTCAGGTAATGTCAGTGGCTTCTCATAGCGAAGACAAGAAAGTGACAATCAAGTTCGAACAAATCTAGGATGCGATGCATCCTTTTTTTACTGCAAGATAAAAGTAGAAACATCATCATATTTCTTGTAGAATAAACCATGATAAAGAAGAGGTAGTTATGACATATATCTGTATTGGTAAAATGATAAATACACATGGCATCAAAGGAGAAGTGAAGATCGAAAGCTACTCCGACTTTGATGATGATAGATACAAAAAGGGAAACCAAGTCTATGTATACTTTGAAAAGGAGTATCATCCGCTTACGGTAGCTAGCTACCGCCGACATAAGGGTTACCCACTCGTCTCATTTGTAAACATGCAGAATATTAACGATGTTGAAAAATACAAAGGTAGTCAACTCTATATCTCGTCACAAAGTCGTAAACAATTACAACAAGGAGAATACTATCGTACAGATTTAATTGGTTTAACTGTAGTCAATGAAGATGGACAGACACTTGGAAAAGTCATCTCAGTCGAAGAGACACTTGGTGCACAAAACAACCTTCGCATTGCACTGGAAACAGGCAAAGAAATACTGATTCCATATATTCCAATGATTATCAAGAATGTCGATCTACCACAACAAACCATCACAATCCATCAGATCGGAGGCCTATTATGAGAATTACTGTTCTTACGCTCTTTCCTGAGATGTATCAAGATTTCATTAGTACATCTATCATTGGAAGAGCGATAAAAAATGGTATTGTTTCAGTGGACTTTGTACAGATACGAGACTTTGCGCATGATCACTACAAACATGTGGATGATAAACCATTTGGTGGTGGTTATGGACAGGTGATGAAATGCCAACCAGTACTCGATGCGCTTAACTCCGTAAAGACAGAAGTATCTTACAGTATGATGATGTCACCGGCAGGCAATGTCTATACACAAGCCAAGGCACGAGCATTATCACAAAAAGACCATATCATCTTATTGTGTGGACACTATGAAGGATTTGATGCACGCATCAACAAACACGTTGATGAGCTTGTTAGTATAGGTGATTACGTACTAACAGGTGGTGAGATGGCATCCATGGTAATCATGGATAGTGTCATACGCTTATTAGAAGGAGCGATACGACAAGGCTCTACCGAAGAAGAATCCCATGAAAATGGTTTGTTGGAGTATCCACAATACACCCAACCAGCCGACTACCAAGGAGATAAAGTACCGGATATCCTGTTGAGTGGACACCACGCTAAGATACAAGAATGGCGTACAAAACAATCCTTACTACTAACAAAACAAGTACGTCCAGATATGTTTGAAAAACATACAATGACACCATATGAGAAAAAGATATGGGATAAAATCCAACAAGAAGAGAATGAATAAAATTCTCTTTTTTTCACAAAACGACTATAATAGTTGTAATCAGGAAAGAGGTTTTTATGAAATATTCAGATCGTAGAAAAACACCACTAAAGTGGTTAAACTTCATAAAGTATGTTTGGTTACCAATTGAAATCATCTTTTTCGTATATCTGTTTTTAAGTATGTTATTAGAATTGTTTGGCTTAAATGTATTACCGTATTTTCTTGGCCCAATTCTAAATATCTATGGCTTAGATGGTATGCATCTAGGTGTTGCCTTTTGGCCAATCATTGGCTTTGTAGTATTGGTAGTTGTGATGATCTATGCTTTGATAGAGATTGAAAAAGGAATTCTAAAATGGAATAAGGCATCGGTATTCTTTTTCAATCTCTACAATGTATTGACATATGTTCTAAAAACAACAGTCACTGTACTAGCACTCATTTATCTAAAAGAAAGTACACTATCAACTGTTGTAATGGCAGTCTTAGTTTCACATGGATTGGTTGTTCCAGCAAGTTTTGTAGGTTACTTACCACTGTTAATCATGAGTGTGACAGCTATGATACTAGGACTATTATATGTGGGTCTAAATATCGTTTACTTCATAAAGAGAAGAGCACTCTTTGCAAAGGATTATAAAGAAGTAGATGAAACACCAGTTCAAAAACCATCACAAGAAGTAACACCAAAAGAAGAACAACCACAACCAGAACAGGCAGTTACAGAAGGTTATACCCAAGTTCTTTCCACTGCGATTGAAACAGATACAGCAGATATTAAGGAGCCAAGTCAAAGAACTTGTAAACACTGTGGAGCTACCATCATAGAACCAGAAGCGAAGTTCTGTACCAATTGTGGTAAATCATTAGAAGAGTAAAAAATGATATGGGTCATTCCATATCATTTTTTAGTAGCGAAATAACGATCAAGATACATCTTATGTGCAACAGCAGTAATAATATTCTTTAACATACGATGACTTTCATCACTGATGACTTCTTCTTTGTCAGTATGATCATCCTGTGTAAAGCTTGATAAAGCATGTATAAGATGTAACTTACAATACTGATATAAGTTTTCTATCGTTTCGTTTTCATTATGAATCTCTTGTATTGCGAAACGAATATTCTCGATTGACAGTACTGTTTTAGAACAGATGATAAAGAATAATAGTGCAATCTGTTCTCTTGTATAGGTCTTTTTATTGACGCGGTTGAATAGCTTTTGTTTGGCATAATTGGAAATCATAGAAGGGGTAACCTGCATCTCTGGGAAGTCTTTGAAGTAGATGTTGATAAACTTCGCTACCTGTTCAAGATAGAGCCCTACATCTGGGATTTCGTTATATGCCGGTAAGTGAAAACTATTTAGTGTGTCTACTATTTGTTTGTTTTCCATATCTTTAGTTTACAGTTTTACTGATATCCCGTCAACGATTATAGAACATCTCTTGACAGGTTATTTAAAAACCGATACTATATTAATAGGTTATTGAATAACCGATTGTAGGTTTTTGAAATGGAGGTACTTATGACATCCAAAAAACTCAATACACCAAGACAAGAGATGTTCGTCTTTAAGATCAAAGATTTTTGGAGTGCAGTGACACACTTTATAGGTTTTGTAATGGCAATTATAGGCATGCCAATCCTATTGATCAAAGGGGCTGCCTACCAAGCACCCTTTCAATCGATGTTAAGCTATACAATATTCATGTTAAGTATGATATTGTTATACGCTGCTTCAACTAGCTATCATAGTTTCCATGTATCTGATCATGTAGATTTAATTCTAAAGAAGATTGATCATTCGGCAATCTTTATATTGATAGCAGGTACATATACACCTGTATGTTTAATTGCCTTAAAAAATTCTGTAGGATACATCCTACTAGCAGCGATATGGGCAATCGCATTATTTGGGATCATCTTTAAAATATTCTGGGTAACATGTCCAAAATGGGTATCATCAATCATGTATACCTTAATGGGTTGGCTATGTATCGTGTTTATGCCAAGGATACTAGAAGCCATCTCAATCCAAGGATTTATGTGGTTATTGTCTGGAGGTATTGCATATACGATAGGAGCATTCATCTACGCACTCAAACCAAAGATCTTCCACAATGAATCGTTTGGTAATCATGAGCTATTCCATTGTTTCGTATTATTAGGTAGTCTTTGTCATTTCATCTTTGTATTCAATTTTTTAACAATATTGCATTGATGTATACTTAAGTATACATCTAAAAACCTCTTAGCTTTTACTATAAGTCTAGGAGGTTTTTATATGAAACAGAATACACTACACAAAGCACTACAAGCATTTGCATATGAACAATATCACAGTGATAAAAATACACTGACACCACAGCAGTGGGTAATATTACTGAATGGATATTACTACAACCAACCTGCCAATATAATTGGACAAAAGATAGGTCTCAATGAGATGGATGTACAGATATGGTATTGTCGCTTTACACTGGCAGTAACAGCGTATGCATTAAAAATATGCAACAGATCAAAAGTACGTGCCTACCAACATATGCATGTCAAGAAAGATGTCACATCATCTATCCCTGTATTTTTAGGAAATTAAGTTATAATAGCTACAAGGAGATAAACATATGGAAATACGTTTTGAAGAAAATGGATCAAAGGCATACAACGATCAAGGAGTTGAAGTAGGCTATTGTCAATTCTATGAACAGGATGGCAAGTGGGTTATCAACCATACAGTAGTTGATCCATCCATGAAGGGACAAGGAGTCGCTAGAAAATTATTAGATGCAGTGCTAGAACAAGCAAGACTTCAGAATAAGAAGATTGTGGCAGAGTGTTCCTATGTCGCACATGTATTTGATAAAGAACCAGAATTAAAAGATGAATTTGCATAAAAATAAGGTCCTATATAGGACCTTATCGCATTTTCGCTGCTAGTTTTCTGGCTTCTTTTTCACCAAGCCAAGTTAGAGAACCGTCTTTTAAACGCTTCATAATGATTGCGACACCGTGAGGATCATCTTCAAGATGACCAAGAATTGTAATGAAGTCATCATGACGCTCAGAAGGAATCTCAGCTTCGTTATAAATGACACAGTACTCTGGACCAAGTTGAGGCATAGGCACTTCAACAAGTTCACGCTTACCGTTATATGGATCATCTAAAGACTCTCGAATGACTTTATTTGTTTCGTAAAATACCGCATCCATTACGTACTCAGAAGTATGATCGATATCTACTTCTTTTTTAGTCTCATCAGTATAATATGTACGGAGTACAAGGTTGCCAATCACGACAAGCGGGTTGTTGGTGCCGTATAGGGCAATCGTCGCTACACGATGATGTAAGTAATCAAATGGGTAGATGAGCTTTTGTTCGTTCATTTTGCCATCTCCTTTATTAGATATCATATCCTTGAAATCTGGATTTCGCAAGACTGACATCGTCGGATATAAGTGTTTAAAATGTTTTTGAAATAGGTATTTACATTTGAATGGGATGGGTCTAATATCTATTTAAAGAAAGGTTGAAATAGGTATAGCTATGGATGGTATGCTATAATCCGTTACAAGCAATTCCGGGAGGAAATATGAAGATACAGATATTACCACTATTAGAAGGCGCAAAGCAGGCAACAGGATTGACTGTTATTATAGATGTATTTAGAGCTTTTAGTTTAGAGGCATATATGCATGCAAACCATGCAGAAAAGATTATCCCTGTTAAAACAGTAGAAGAAGCTTTCCAACTCAAACAACAAAATCCATCTTATGTTTTAGTTGGTGAAAGAGGTGGAATCAAGATTGATGGTTTCCAGTATGGAAATTCACCAAGTGAATTTGTACACCAAGACTTAACTGGAAAAGTACTAGTACATACAACCAGTGCAGGTGTACAAGGTATCGCAGCTGCCACAAATGCAGATGAGATCGTTACAGGTGCACTTGTAAACGCAAAAGCTACCGCAAGATATATCGAAAAGAAAAAACCAGATGTTGTTTCTATCGTGCCGATGGGTTGGGGTGGTGAAAATTGTACAGAAGAAGATCAACTTTGTGCAGAATACTTACAGGCACTCTTACTACACCAACAACTTCCAGACTTACAACAGCGTATTGAACAACTCAAATATCAAGAGGGAAAGAAATTCTTTGATCCATCAAAGCCACAGTTTCCTGAAGAAGATTTCTGGTTATGTACAAAATTAGATGTTTTTGATGGAGTCAATCGTGTTATACATGATGGAAATACATTCATCAGTGAATGGATTGAAGAATAACGTTTGTAGTATAATTTATCATATTGAAGGAGATTTTATATGAATCTAACAGTATCATTTGTTTCCATTGCATGCATGGTCGCCTCATGCATAGTCGCTTTTGGATTTCCGATTTTTTTAGCTTTGCGTTATCGTAAGTTAGGTGGTCAATTTGGGCCGGTAGGAGTTGGCGTACTTGTGATGTTGGTATTCGCACTTGTGATTGAAGGGAATATCAACCGCATCGTTCTATCTAGCTCCATTGGTACATATATTCAAAGTCATACGATACTCTATGCATTATATGGTGGTAGCATGGCAGCGATATTTGAAGAGTTTGGCAGATATGTCGCATGCAAGACACGACTCAAGAAGTATCAAGATAATGATGTCAACGCACTGATGTATGGTGTTGGCCATGGTGGTTTAGAGTCAATGGTGATTGTAGGTCTAACGATGTTAAACTACATCGTTATCGCCATTATGATGAACCAAGGCACTATCCAAAATGTCTTATCTACCTTAGATCAAGTTAGATTGGCTTCTGTAAATGGTGTGATGCAGACGCTGGCGAGTACGCCATCCTATATATTTCTATTGAGTGGTGTAGAGCGCATAGCGGCTTTGCTTGCACAGATATCCATGTCTGTACTTGTTTGGTTTTCGGTAAAGACCAAACATAAGAAATACTTTGTATTTTCTATGATTCTTCACTTTATGCTTGATGCAGGATCTGTATTGATTCAAGGTTATACAAACAATAACCTAGTATTTGTTGAGATATACGTAGTCTTGATGGCTGTTGTGAGTGTCTATATTGCTTATAATGCATGGAGTAAATTCCATCCATTTATAAAAGGGCAGACAAAAGAAAATCTTGCGTAATGATAGGGACATATGCTATCATTAAACGGCACATGTAGTGCGTCACTGTTCCGCTGATAAGTTGTGGGTTCATGAGCAGATGATAAATCGATAAAAGGAGAAGAAAGATGAATTTAAATTTAGTCGACAAGATTACAAAGAGTCAGTTACGCTCTGATATCCCAGACTTCAAGTCAGGTGATACAGTCAAGGTTAACGTACGTATCCAAGAAGGTCAAAAGACACGTATTCAGGCTTATGAAGGTGTTGTAGTTGATCGTTCAAACGGTGGTATTGGCGCAACATTTACAGTTCGTAAGATTTCTAATGGTGTAGGTGTTCAAAGAACATTCCCAGTTCATTCACCAATCATCGAAAAGATTGAAGTAGTACGTTACGGTAAGGTACGTAGAGCTAAGTTAGGATACCTCAAGGGATTATCTGCTAAGAACGCTCGTATCAAAGAAGATCGTCGTAAGTAATCTAAAGGAGAGAATTAAGTTTCTCTCTTTTTTTGATATAATATTGACGTTAGGAAGTAGATTATGAATATAGATAAAGAAGAACTTGGTGAAACAAGAGTCATGGAACAATTGACGGATGATACAACACCATCACAAGATTTAAAATCAGACACAGAACCAAAGAAAAAGAAACCAGAAGAAAATGGAGTTCTATCTTTCTTCAAAGATATATTGATTTCTTTTTTGATCGTCTTTGTACTTGTAAATTTTATTGTTAGACCGATTCAGGTAAAGGGTCGTTCAATGTATAACACATTGGAAGATGGATACTTTGGGTTCTCAAATTTGATTGGATATCGTTTGGGTGGCTTAAAGCGTTTTGATATTGTGATTGTATATCTACCAGAAAAGGATGAGTATATCATCAAGCGTGTCATTGGCATGCCAGGTGAAACCGTAGAGTATCACAATAACCAGCTATTTATCAATGGTGAACAGATGGATGAACCATTTCTAGATCAATCCTATGTGGATAGCTATGACGGACAGTTTACAGGAGATTTTACATCTGAAAAACTTGGCGATGATGAATATTTCTGCATGGGTGATAACCGCCCACATTCCTCCGATTCCCGTTTCTATGGAGCATTTAAGAAAAAAAACATCATGTCAAAGGGAGCTTTTATCATCTATCCATTTAATGGATTTGGAGTATATACATGGTAAAGATTCAGTGGTATCCAGGACATATGGAAAAAGCTCGTCGAGAGATGGGCGAAAGACTAAAATCAGTGGATATGTTGATAGAGTTACGCGATGCTAGAATTCCAGAAGCTTCAGTGAATCCTATCATAAAGCAGATGGCACAGGGGAAACCTCGATTGATAGTGCTAACAAAAATCGATATGGCAGATCCTGAACAGACACAAAAGTGGGTGGAATATTTATGCAATGGAGAAAACTCCTGTATCGCTGTAGATTTAATGAAAGATGCACGTTGTGCCAAAAAGATTATTCGCGAAGCAATACTCTTAATGGAAGATAAACGTAAGAAACAACTCGCAAGAGGAATTCGTCCTCGACCAATCCGAGCCATGGCATGCGGTATTCCAAATGTAGGTAAGTCAACCATGATCAACCGCATCCATGGAAAAAACACCCTAAAAGCCGCAAATAAACCAGGTGTCACACGTTCATTAACCTGGCTTCATGCGGATGAAAATTTAGACTTACTTGATACACCAGGTGTCCTTTGGCCAAAGTTTGATGATGAAAAGACAGGTTCCTTACTAGCAGCACTGGGTTCTATTAATGATGATATCCTCGATCGCAAGATGGTAGCGATGGACACCATTCACTACATCCAAGATTTATATCCAGACCTACTTGAAGAAATCTATGAAAGTGGGCAAGTGAATCCAAACGGGATGTTAAAGGCTATTGCCAAAAAAAGAAACCTAGTCAAGGCGGATGGTATCCTAGATACCAAACGAGCCGCAGAGTTATTCTTAACAGAGTTAAGACATGGAAAACTTGGCAGATTAACATTGGAGAGAGTCAATGAAAATCAAGAAGACATGTCCGAATGACTATGAACACCAATACTGGCCACTGGAACAACTGGTTGTTGGTATTGATGAGGCAGGACGAGGACCACTTGCAGGACCACTCACTGTAGCAGGTGTAATCTTTCCTATCGGTTATGAAAATCCAGATATCTACGATTCCAAGGCACTAAGTGAAAAGAAACGCGAAGAACTGTTTCAAACCATACAAGAAGATGCGCTATGGTTTGAAATTATCCAAGTAGAACCAGAAGAAATTGATAAACACAATATCTATCGAGCAGATCAAATCGTCATGGAACAGATTGCCAAGGATAGTATGGCACCAGTTGTATTAACAGACGCAATGCCCTTATTGATTGATGATAAAAAGATTATTCCTTTAATCAAAGGAGACCAAAAATCAATCTCCATTGCGGCTGCCAGCATTCTTGCTAAAGTAACGCGTGATCATACCATGCTTGCATATGATAAAGAATATCCAGAGTATGGCTTTGCCAAACACAAAGGATATCCAACTAAACAACATCTTGAAGCACTACATACCTATGGTGTAACAAAAATACATCGCAAGAGTTTTGGCCCAGTACGCGAAGAATACATGAAGATAAAATTATTTTAAGGAATTGCGAAAAAACACTTCTATACAATAGTAGGAGAGTTTTTTTATGGACAGAAGAAAAAAATTAGCTATACTATCTTGCATGTATCATGGTGATTGGGATAGTATTGCAAAAGCACTGCAACAAAACCAAGAAATCATGGACATGGATATCAAAGAGGCGTATATTACGATCTATGATCGCCAATACCCAGATTGCTTACGCAAGCTACGCTTCCCACCATGGGTATTATTCTACCAAGGAGATATCACACTTTTAGAAAAACCAATGATGACCATCATTGGCTCACGCATGATGGATACATACGCAAAACAACTAGTAGAAATCACAGTGACAAATCTAAGAAAACGTTTTGTGTTGGTATCGGGTCTTGCAAAAGGAGTAGATGGGTATGTTCATCAAATCGCATTAGAAGCAGGACATACCATAGGGGTAATTGGCAGTGGTCTTGATACCACATACCCATATGAAAACATATCCCTTTATAAGCGCATGCGAAAAACAGATTTAATATTGAGTGAATACCCAAAGGGTACAGGTGTTAGAAAACATCACTTCCCATGGCGAAATCGCATACTTGCGGCACTTGGTCAAGGTCTCATAGTGATTGAAGCTAGAATACAATCGGGTACAATGTGTACCGTCAATGAAGCCATCGCCATCAATAAAGAAATCTATGTTTTCCCACATCCATTTATGAGTGAAAAAGGTATGGGTTGTAATAAACTCATCGCTGATGGAGCACAGATTTTATATGAAATGATACAGCTCGATGAAATCAAGCCAAAAAAAGAAGATTGAAAAAATAGTGTAATTCAGCTATTCTTTGAAAAGAAATTGCACCAGGAGGATTCAAATGAAAAACTTAGTGATTGTAGAGTCACCATCTAAATCAAAAACAATAGGAAAATACTTAGGGAAAGACTATACCGTAGTATCCAGTAAAGGACATATTCGTGACCTAGCCACAAAAGGAAAAGAAGGACTAGGAGTTGATGTAGATAACGACTTTGCGCCTACTTATGAAATATCCAAAGATAAAAAGGATACAGTCAAAGAACTTAGAGAAGAAGCTAAGAAGGCAAGTAAAGTCTATCTAGCAACCGACCCGGACCGTGAAGGAGAAGCGATCAGTTGGCACCTTGCCCAAGAACTTGGTTTAGATGAAGATGCGATAGACCGTGTTACATTCCATGAAATTACGAAGAAGGCTGTACAAGAAGCTTTTGAGTCCCCACGTGCAATCGATATGGACTTAGTACATTCCCAAGAAACAAGACGTATCTTGGACCGTATCATCGGTTTTAAACTATCTAAACTACTACATAATAAGATACGTTCTAAATCCGCAGGACGCGTACAGTCTGTCGCTCTAAAACTCATTGTAGAAAAAGAAAAAGAAATCCAAGCATTTATTCCAGAAGAATACTGGACACTAGATGCCAAGTTTAAGAAAGATAAGATTGAATTTAGTGCTGCACTTGCTAAGATCAATGGTAAAAAAGCAGCACTAAAGACACAAGAAGAAGCACAGACCGCCTACGAGGCATGCCAAGGTAATTTTGTCGTATCCAACATCAAGACGACAACGCGTAAGCGCGATGCACGATTACCATTTATCACAAGTACACTTCAACAAGAAGCTTCCACAAAACTATCATTCTCAGCGAAACGTACAATGTCCATTGCCCAAAGACTCTATGAGGGAATCAATGTAGGAAATGGCCAAGAAGGTTTAATCACATACATGCGTACCGATAGTACACGTCTATCAGACATCTATATTAATGGCGCAAGAGATCTGATTCAACAGGAATATGGTAAACAGTACCTAGGTGCTTATCACGTAAGTAATGACGCAAATTCACAAGATGCCCATGAGGCCATTCGTCCAACAAATCTACAGAATACACCAGAGGCAGTAAAACCATATCTAACAGGAGAACAATATAAGTTGTATGCACTGATTTATACACGTGCACTAGCTTCCCTAATGGCAGCTGCCAAGTACGATTCTGTCAGTTTGACATTAAGCCAAAATGGATATGACTTTACAGCTTCAGGAAGTACTTTGAAGTTTGATGGTTATCTAAAAGTATATGGTGACTACGACTCCAGCAAAGATGTAATCCTGCCACAACTTGAACAAGATGAACAAATCGCTGCCAAGGAACTCAAAGCCAACCAACATTTTACAGAACCACCAGCACGTTATACAGAAGCTAAGTTAATCAAAGCTTTAGAAGAAGATGGCATCGGTAGACCTAGTACCTATGCGATGATTATCGATACCATCCAGGCAAGAGGTTATGTCACATTGGAAAAGACATCTGAAAGCAGTCGTACAAAAGTATTTAAGCCAACAGATCAAGGTATTTTGACGACTGATAAACTAGATGAATTCTTCAGCGATATTATCAACGTTACATATACAGCAAATATGGAATCCACCCTCGATGAAATTGCAGATGGACAAGCTGAAGAAGTAAAAACGCTGAAAGAATTCTATCAACGCTTCCAACCATTGTTGGATAATGCGTATGAAAAGATGGAGAAAAAAGAACTAGAGAAGGTAGGGGAGATCTGCCCAGATTGCGGTGGAGAGCTAGTCTATCGTACAGGAAGATTTGGTAAGTTTATCTCATGTTCCAATTTCCCTAAGTGTCGTTATACACGCCAACTTGAAAAACCAGAGAAAGAAAAACCAGAACCAACAGGCAAGGTATGTCCAGAGTGTGGTACTGGTGAGTTGTTAAAGAGAAAGAGCCGTTATGGCACATACTTTTTAGGCTGTTCCAACTTCCCTAAGTGTCATTATATGGAAAACCTAGAGGGGGAACGCATTATCTCCAAGAAAGATAAAGCCAAAGAGTCAACGAAGAAGACAACAGCCAAGAAGTCCACAACGAAAAAGACAACTACAAAAAAGAAAACAACCACAAAGAAAACAACAAGAAAAACAAAGAAGAATGAGGAATAGTGAATGGAAGTAACAGTCATTGGTGCAGGACTGGCAGGGTGTGAAGCGGCCTACCAGCTCGCAAAGCGAGGAATCCATGTACGCTTATACGAAATGAAACCAACAAAGCACTCTGATGCACATCACAGTGATGATTTTGCGGAGCTTGTTTGTTCAAATTCACTACGTTCAGACGCTTTGACAAACGCAGTAGGACTACTCAAAGAAGAGATGAGACAAATCGGCTCTATTATCATGGAAGTTGCCGATAGTACAAAGGTACCGGCAGGTAGTGCTTTAGCAGTTGATCGTGAACAGTTTTCAAAACAGATAACAGATAAAATACGCAATCATCCAAATATCGAAGTCATTGCTGAAGAAGTAACTAGTATTCCAAGTGGACCAACAATTATCGCAACAGGTCCACTCAGTTCAAAGGGGATGGTGGAAGCGATTGGCGCATTAATTGATGAAAAGTATTGTTACTTTTATGATGCGGCAGCACCAATCGTAACAGCAGAATCAATTGACTTTAACAAAGCCTATAAGAAATCACGCTATGACAAAGGAGATGCTGACTACGTTAATTGTCCAATGACAAAAGATGAGTTTGATGCATTCTATACAGAGTTAATTCAAGCCGAAACCGCAGAGATGCACTCCTTTGAAAAAGAAGTTTACTTTGAAGGGTGTATGCCATTTGAAGTCATGGCAAAACGCGGTCGAGATACATTACTGTTTGGACCGATGAAACCCGTTGGACTAGAACAAGAAGGAAAAAGAAGACCATATGCAGTTGTACAGCTACGCCAAGATAACGTAGAGGCTAGCTTATATAACATCGTAGGTTTTCAAACCCATCTAAAGTGGGGTGAACAAAAGCGTATCCTACAGATGATACCAGGCTTAGAAAACGCAGAGATTATACGCTATGGTGTCATGCATAGAAATACATATATCTGCTCACCAATCTATCTAAAAGAAACATATCAGTTTAAAACACGTGATGATTTATTCTTTGCAGGACAAATGACAGGTGTTGAAGGATATGTAGAATCAGCTGCTTCAGGCATGCTTGCAGGTATTAATATGGCACGTGTACTCGAAGGTAAACAACCACTCGTATTAGGCCAAGAGACAATGCTAGGTTCAATGGTACATTATATTACGCACGCTGATCCAAACCATTTCCAGCCTATGAATGCCAACTTTGGTATTATGCATTTGGTTGGAGAACATAAGAAGAAAGATCGCAAAGCAGCCTATGCACCACAATCTTTAAAGATTATCCAGGAGCTAAAGGAAAACCATGAACTTTGAGGAATCACTCAATCGTTTCCTACAACAGATCAGTCGTGTACATACAGGATCCAAAGATACACAAGACGCATATCACAGAGACGTCGAACGCTTTTTGGATTATTTAAAAGAGCGTAAGATCGATAGCTTTGAACATGTCACAAAGATGGATATTAGCGATTACTTAACAAAGCTAAAAGAAGGAGAGATTGGTGGTACACCACTATCCAATAGCAGTTATGCCCGCAATCTCTCATCAATCAAATCTTTTTATCGTTATCTCAATCGCTTTGAAAAGATACAAGCAAATCCAGTGCGTATCTTCAAAGGGAGTATTTCTCATAGAAAACTACCGGAATATTTAACGTTTGATCAGATGGAGACCATCTTAAGTCAATACGATTTACAAGATCCTGTACAGGTGCGCAATCGCTGTATGATCGAAGTCATGTATGCATGTGGACTTCGTGTAAGCGAGTGTGCAAGCGTAAAGATATCCAATATCAATCTACAAGAAGGATACCTAACAGTACTTGGTAAAGAGAGCAAAGAAAGAATGATACCATTCTATCCACGTTGCAAACAGCTCATAGAATACTATCTATCATTTGCTAGACCTAACTTTATTCAAGAAGAAAATGATATCCTTTTTGTCAATCAAAAGGGGAAACCCATCTCATCAAGAAGTATACAGAATATCTGCGAGAAGGCAGGTGAAGATGGTGGACTAACAATCCATATTCATCCACATATGATACGACATAGTTTCGCAACACATATGCTGGATAATGGTGCAGACTTACGTATTGTTCAAGAACTCTTAGGACATGAAAATCTGGGCACAACCCAGATCTATACACATGTTACACAAGATAAATTACGTAAAGTTGTAGACAAAGCACATCCACATGCAAAGAAAGTAGGTTAATATGATTACAGATTCATTTATCAACGAAAAAGCAATGATCGAACCAAGCTACAATGCGTTTACTGGGATTGAGTTACCAGTGATGATTGGTGTCTTTAACTTTCAGGTAATTCAAAAGCTAAAAAATGAGGGATTGATTGAACAAATTGCCGAGAAGGTGATTGGCAATATTGATCGTTACTATGAGTTTTATCGTTTCAAAGATACGAATATCGGCGTTTACCAAAATATGGTAGGTGCTCCTGTTGCGTCTAGTTTATTGGAAGTTATTACCCATTTGTTTCATACCAAGAAATTCATTGTTTATGGGTCTTGTGGTTGCTTAGTGGATATTCCAGAGGGAGATTTAATCATCCCGACAGATGCATATCGTGATGAGGGAGTCAGCTATCATTATGCCAAACCACAAGACTACATCACTATTAAGAATGCTGGTGTACTAGAAAGTTTCTTCCAAAGCAAACAGATTCCATTTGTTTCAGGTAAAGTTTGGACAACAGACGCCTTCTTCCGTGAGACAAAGACAGAAGTAGATCGACATATCCAAGAGGGTTGTGTTTGTGTAGATATGGAATGTGCAGCCCTACAGGCAGTATGTGATTATCATGGTTATGAATTCTACACATTCTTCTATACGGCAGATTCCCTAGCAAATACAGAATGGGAAGGCCGTATCCTAACAGGGAAAGAGACAGAAACACATATCGGCAACATCAATTTTGAGGTTGCGCTTGCGTTTGCGAAAAAGTTAATGGAACAGTAATAGAAGATTTAGCGTATTCGTGCTAAATCTCCTTTTCATTTGTGGATATTCATGCTATCATCATTGATGGCATCTTTTATTCTTTTGTCATGCAAAAGTAAAGATGTACTTCTCACACAGTGAATTCATTATCCCGTGCATATGGGTTCTGATGAACATGCCGTATGTTGATAGTGTTCGAAACTGTGGCGGAAAACAACGGAAAGGTAGGTAAATAAAAATTATGACTGTTGTTTCAATGAGGAAAATGCTAGAGAACGGCGTACACTTTGGACACCAAACACGTAAGTGGAACCCAAAGATGAAGCAGTTCATCTACACAGCTAAGAATGGTGTATATATCATTGACTTAGCAAAGACACAGGCGAAGTTAGACGAAGCCTATAATGCATTAAAGAAGATTGCTGAAGATGGCGGAAAGATCTTATTCGTAGGAACTAAGAAGCAAGCTCAAGCAACAATTCTTGAAGAAGCATTAAGAAGTGGAAGCTTCTACATCAACCAAAGATGGTTAGGTGGAACAATGACAAACTTCCGCACAATCCAAAAGTCAATCAAGAAGTTATTAGAAATTGAAGAGATGGAAGCTAATGGACAGTTAGCTGTCTACACTAAGAAAGAACAAGCAGTTCTATTACAAAAGAAAGAACGTCTTGAAAACTTCCTTGGTGGTATCAAGGGAATGAAGAAGTTACCTGATGCACTATTTGTTGTAGACCCATTAGAGGAACACAACGCAGTAGCAGAAGCTCGTAAGTTAAACATTCCAGTATTCGCTTTAATCGATACAAATGCAGATCCAGATTTAGTAGACTATGCAATCCCATCAAATGATGATGCAGTTCGTTCTATTAAGTTAATGGTTAGCGTTATCGCTGATGCAATTGTAGAAGCAAAGGGTGGTGTGTTAGAAGTTGCTCATCAAGAGGATGAAACAGCAGAAGATATCACAATGAAGGATGTTATCATCAACGTTGAACAACAAGCTGCTGAATACGAGCGTAAGAGAAGACAGAAGTTTGAAGAACGTCGTGCTCAAATGGCTCAACGTCGTGGAAACTACAACGGCGAACGTCGTGTATTCCGCAGAGATGCTAACGGAAACCGTCAGACAACACGTCCAGCTGCTGAAAACACAACAGCTCCAGCAACTGAGGAGGCTAAGTAAAAATGGCAATCACAGCTGCTCAAGTAAAAGAATTGCGTGAATTAACAGGCGCAGGAATGATGGACTGTAAGAAGGCTCTTACAGAAACAGAAGGTGACATCAAGAAGGCGATTGACTGGTTACGTGAAAAGGGAATCGCTAAGGCTGCTAAGAAGGAAGGCAGAATCGCTGCTGAAGGTCTAGCAAAGGTATTAGTTGAAGGTAACAAGGCTATCGTTTTAGAGGTTAACTCAGAGACAGACTTCGTTGCAAAGAACGATCGTTTCTTAGCTCTATTAGATGAAGCTGCTAAGACAATCTTCAATTCCACAGCTACAACAGCTGAAGAAGCTTTAGCTTTACCAACAGCTGAGGGAACATTAAACGATTCATTCGTAGCTGCTATCGCAATCATCGGAGAGAAGATTTCTCTAAGAAGATTCGCTATCGTTGAAAAGAATGATGATGAACTATTTGGTTCATATACACACCAAGGTGGACGTATCGTAGCTGTTACAGTACTTAAGGGTACAGCAGATGCTCAAGTTGCTAAGAACATGGCAATGCAAGTAGCTTCTATGAGTCCAACATATGTTTCACGTAACGACATGCCACAAGAAGTAGTTGATCATGAACGTGAAGTACAAGAAGGTATCATGGCAAATGATCCAAGTCTTGCTAACAAGCCTGAAAAGGTTAAGGCTGGTATCATTGAAGGACGTATCTCTAAGTCATTACAGGATATGTGCTTAGTTGACCAAGAATACTTCTTAGATTCAAGTCTAAAGTGTGGTCAATACCTCAAGGAAAACGGAGCTAAAGTAGTTACATTCGTTAAGTATGCAGTAGGTGAAGGAATCGAAAAGAAACAAGATGACTTCGCTGCTGAAGTAGCTGCAATGGCTAAGTAATTCCAATATAAGTAAAGACAGAAATCTGAGTTAAATATCAACTTTGACTTCTGTCTTTTTTTATGTTATAGAATGCCTTCTTCATGAAGACGAGTTGTTAGGAAACCTTCACGAATACCAGTACTCGATATCAGAATGCTTTCTGCCTGATAATTTCTAGCAATCTCTAATACCATATGTAATCCTGGTAAGAATACCTTCTGTCTACTTTCACCCACATTTGCCTGCATTGCCTGTACATATCTTTCATCCTTTTGTACAAGATGTGCATAGATATCTTCCAACTGATTCACCTGCATACAAGATGAAGTTGGATAAAAAGATGTATAGACCTTATCAGCAGCTCTTACCGTACCGCCAATACCAATGAGCCGCTTACACATCCGATCCAAAGAAGGATATTGCTGTTGTGCTTCTTGAATATACTTCTTGCACTGTGGTGTATCCAAAGGTAAGTGAGCCAAACGAACACAACCAAGAGGGAAACTCATCGCATCAATCGGGTTACCATCCTGATAAGAGATTAACTCCGTAGAACCACCACCTACATCAAAGGCAATACCATCTTTTAAATCAGGATAACTATACTGAACACCTAAGAAATCATAACTAGCTTCTTGTTCCCCAGTTAAAGGATATATCTGCCAAGATGTAGAGCGAAGTGATTGTACCAATTCATCTTGGTTTTGAATTCGACAAGGTTCAGTAATATCTGCCCAACGATAGTGAATATGCATTTCATCAAGCTTCTTGGCATATTCATTCAAGATGGTTGTGGCTTTTTGTATGCCTTGTTTAGACATCACTTTGTTTTCATCAACATCATCAATCAGATGTGCTGGTGTGGAAATATGAAGGATAGGTTTAGGGATGTGATTCTCCATTTCATAGACAAGTAAAACGATTGTATTGGATCCAATGTCCGCAATTGCATATTGCATATCAAGTACCTCTTTCTGTTTTTAATCGTGATTAACAAACATGTACAAAAAGGAATGAAAACTATGTTTGTCAATGTTATAATACTATAGAAATACATATGGAGGAAAACATCATGTATAAACGTGTTCTATTGAAACTGAGTGGAGAAGCTCTAGCAGGAGATGAGAAGAACTTTGATCCGACAATCTTACACACCCTCGCAATGGAAATTAAAGAAGCACAGAAACTAGGAATTCAAATCGCAATCGTTGTTGGTGGAGGAAACTTCATCCGTGGTAAGGTTGTTGAAGGTTTAGGTATTGATCGTGTACAAGGTGACAATATGGGTATGTTGGCTACAGTCATCAACGCACTCGCAATTCAATCATCCCTTGAAGGAGTAGGCGTTGATACACGTGTGATGACAAGTATTGAAATGTCAAAAGTTGCTGAACCATTCATCCAACGCAGAGCGATACGTCATCTTGAAAAGGGAAGAGTTGTCATCTTTGGTGGTGGAACAGGTAGCCCGTATTTCTCTACCGATACAACCGCTGCACTACGTGCAAGCGAAATCAAAGCTGAAGTTATCCTGATGGCAAAGAATAGTGTAGATGGTGTATATAGTGCAGATCCTAAGAAAGATCCAAACGCTACAAAATTCACACATCTTACATACATGGATTTATTGAATAAGGGTCTACAAGTCATGGATTCAACTGCTACTAGCATGTGCATGGATAATGACATGGAACTGATGGTATTCAATATGAATGAAAAAGACAATATTGTAAAAGCAATGAAGGGTGACAAGATAGGAACTATCATCAACAAGGAGGAAAATTAAATGTCATACGAAATCGTTGATTCAAGCGCAACAAAGATGGATAAAGTGATTGACCATCTGCAAACAGAATTAAATACAGTACGTACAGGTGCAGCAAATGTAAAGATGCTAGATAGAGTGGAGGTAGATTACTACGGATCACCAACACCATTGAACCAAATCGCAGCTTTATCCGTATCCGAAGGACGTACACTCGTTATCAAGCCATACGATCCAAGTAGCTTAAAAGCAATCGAACATGCATGCAATGAAGCTGATTTAGGTATCGCTCCATCAAATGATGGTGCAGTCATTCGTTTAACAGTTCCACAGTTAACAGGTGAAACACGTAAAGAAATGACAAAGAAAGTTGATAAGATTGCGGAAGAATGCAAGATTCAAATTCGTAATATCCGTCGTGATGCAATGTCTGTTGTAAAGAAGGATAAGACAATTGACGAAGATTCACAAAAGGATTGCGAAAATGAAATTCAGAAGCTAACAGATAAATATGTCAAGAAGATTGAAGATATGGCTTCTGCTAAGAGTGCTGAAGTATTAAAGGTATAAGTAAGATAGCTAGCTGTGTATCATAGCTGGGTTTATTGTTAGAAATAGGTGTTATTTTGTCCAAACGATATTGATATAAGCGTATATAAGGAATCCTGAATTGATTTCTTGGGTAGTACTACTCAAGAAACTAGTAAAGAAAAGAACGTTTACACATAAAGTTTAAGAGCCAATGGCAGGATTAAAATGGAATAGTTAACAAATCAGGAAGATGGACCTTTATAAAGTGGAATCTCCTAACGGAGTTTATATATTTAACATATCAGCTTGGTCGCAACAAGCTGATTTTTTTACTATAAACAGGTATAATAATGAAGTTAGCGGAGAATGATTATGAATACATGTGAACATTTAGCTATTATTATGGATGGCAACGGAAGATGGGCAAAGGCTCAAGGAAAGCCACGTACAGCTGGACATTTGGCTGGCAGTGATAACGTGCGTACGATTGCCATTGCGGCAGATCAATTAGGAATTAAGTATTTAACTTTATATGCATTCTCTACAGAGAATTGGAAAAGAAATGCAGATGAAGTGAACTACATTATGAAACTACCTGCATTCTTCTTTAAGAAATATATGAAGGAGTTCCTAGATAGAGGATTCCGCATGCGTATAATTGGCGAGTTGGATATGTTACCAAAGGCTACCCAAAAAGTGTTGCGTGAGGCGGAAGAGGAGTCTAAGAACAACAGTGGCTTATCTTTGAATATCTGTATGAATTACGGTTCTAGAAGAGAGATTACTTTAGCCGCAAGAGATTATGCAAAAGATGTACTGGAGGGTAAAGCAAGTTTAGATATTGATGAAGAAGAATTTGATCACTATATGATGACCAAGGACTTTCCTCCTGTAGACTTACTAATACGTACAAGTGGAGAACAGAGAATATCTAATTACCTATTATGGCAAATCGCCTATGCGGAGTTGGAATTTGTACCAGAATCTTGGCCGGAGTTTACGCCAGAGGTACTACAACGTTGCCTAGATGAATATCAAAATCGTGATCGACGATTTGGAGGTGTTAAGAATGTCTAAAATGATGATAAGAACGTTAGTCGCTATCGCGATATTGGTTGTGGTAATACCACCTCTATACTTTGGTGGGAATCTTTTACAAGCATTATTAGCTTTGATTACTTTATTGGGCTCATTGGAGATTGCTTCTGTTACAGATCAAAAGAAGCACTATGTTTTAGCATTTTTTATCATGTTGGCGATAGCTGCGATGTATTATATCAATCGTTCAGCATATCCTGCTGTTCTTGCGATTTGGTTGATTGTATTATTTGCAGTAGAGCTCTTAAGTAAGAAAGAGAACAGTGATTTAGCAGCCTATACTTTCTTGATGTCTGTATTGATGGGGTTGGCACTTCGTTGTCTGTCGGTCATCTATCAGGGAAGTCATGGTTTCTTAATGATGATACTTGTCATGATTGCATGTTTCTTATGTGATACAGGTGCGTATCTAACAGGATCTCGATTTGGTAAACATAAGTTAATCCCTCATGTATCACCAAATAAATCAGTAGAGGGTGCGATTGGTGGATATCTGATCGGTATGATTGGCTCTTTACTATGGGGACTTTTTGTAACAACATATTTACCAACATCTCTTGTGATAGCCACAAGTTTGATTCTTCCTGCAGTTGCACAGATTGGTGATTTAAGTTTTTCTTCCATCAAACGTCGTTTTGGAATTAAGGACTTCTCTAATCTATTACCAGGACATGGAGGTATCTTTGATCGTATCGACTCTTTGATATTCTGTTTGATGGCATTTAATGGCCTGTTAATATTATGGGGTATCTAAGATGAAAAGACTGATGTTATTAGGTGCTAGTGGTTCCATTGGCACACAGACTATCGATGTAGTATTACAACATCCACAGGATTTTGTACTTGTGGGTATTAGTGTAGGACACCGTATTGATGTATTAAAACAGATATTATCCAAAGTACAAGTGAAGTATGTCTGCGTTGCAGAAAAACAAGATCGACAAGTACTAGAAGCACAATATCCAGATATTACTTTCTATGATGGTGATGAAGGTTTATTAGCACTAGCTAAGAAAGATGAGTATGACTTATTGGTGAATGCTTTGGTAGGTTTTGTAGGCTTCTTACCAACTCTACATGCGATAGAAAGTGGACATTCAATTGCCTTAGCAAATAAGGAAACACTGGTTGTTGGTGGTGAGTTAATCAAAAAGGCGATTCAAAAACATCATGTATCCTTGTATCCAATTGATAGTGAACATTCTGCTATCTTCCAAGCTCTACAAGGTAACAAAAATTATCAGATTAAACGTTTAATCATCACAGCTTCTGGTGGTTCTTTCCGTAAGTTAAGCCGTGATGACTTAAAAGATGTTACAGTATCACAAGCCTTGGCACATCCAAACTGGACGATGGGTGCTAAGATTACGATTGATAGTGCAGATATGATGAACAAAGGTTTTGAAGTGATAGAGGCACATTATCTATTTGATATTGATTATGATGATATTGATGTGGTAATGCATCCGGAGTCGGTTGTGCATTCCATGGTGGAATATGTTGATCACAGTATCATTGCCCAACTTGGTGCACCAGATATGAGAGTACCAATTCAATATGCTCTAACATGGCCTGATCGCTACCCATTACATTTAGAAAAACCACTCGACTTAACACAGTTATCTGGTTTACATTTTGATAAGCCAGATACAGATCGATTTCCGCTATTAGCACTTGCTTACAAAGCGGGTAAAAAGGGTGGTAACTTACCAGCAGTGATGAATGCTGCAAATGAAGTAGCTAATGCGGCATTTAGAGAAGAAAAGATACCATTCTTGATGATAGAGGACATCGTCATTAGTGCAGTAAACTCCGTAGGATACCAACCGATTGAAACCGTACAGGATTTAATTGACGCAAATGAATACGGAAGAAAGTTTGCTCTACAACAAATTGAAGGAGTGAATGAATGACAATTATTTTATTTCTACTATTACTATCCATTATTGTAACAATCCATGAGTTTGGTCATTTCTTAGTGGCGAAATTATTTGGTGTATATTGTTTTGAGTTCTCCATTGGTATGGGACCAGCATTATTTACACGAAAAGGAAAAGAGACAAAGTTTTCGATTCGTGCTTTGCCAATCGGTGGTTATGTATCCATGGCAGGTGAGGTGGATGGTGATGAAGCCTACCCAGAGGTAAAAGTACCAGAGGGAAGAAGACTAACAGATCAAAAGGCATGGAAGAAGATCTGTATCATGCTTGCAGGTGTAACGATGAATTTCTTGCTTGCATGGATTATCTTCTCTATGTATTTATTGAATGTAGGCACATTCAATAAACCAAGCAAACCTGTTATCGCTTCTATTATGGAAAATAGTCCAGCACAGGATGCTGGACTAATGGCAGGGGATACCATCATCAAGGTAACCAAAGAGGATGGCTCATCCATACAACCAAGTACGTTTATGGAGTTCCAAACATTTAATGCGGATAATACAGGTAAGGAAATAATCGTTGTATTACGCAACAATCAACAGGTAACTGTTGAAGTGACACCTGTCTATAACGAAGAGGCACAAAGCTATATCATCGGTATCAGCGCAAGTGCAGGTGAACCAGTCAAAGTGAATCTGTTGAACTGTTGGTATTATGGTTTCTATCAGATGGGTGTCGTTATCAATATGACACTACAAGCCTTGCTTAATTTGGTTAGAGGTAGGGGATTAAATCAATTATCTGGACCGGTAGGTATCTATCAGGCAACCGAGACATACGCAAGCCTTGGCTTTGGTGCATATATGATGTTGATTGCACAGATTAGTTTAAACGTAGGTATCTTTAACTTACTGCCATTACCAGTATTAGATGGTGGACAAGTTGTGATTACAATCTTAGAGACGATTACACATCGTCAATTCAACGAGAAGATAAAGACTGTAATTATGATTGTTTGCTGGTTACTTCTAATCAGTGTTATGATATTTGCGACGTGGAATGATATTTCAAAATTATTGATGAGATAGGAGAATAGGAATGAAAACAATTCTAGTAACTGGAGGAACGGGCTTTATCGGCTCAAATACTTGTGTATCTTTGATGAATGCAGGTTATGAGGTTATCGTTTTAGATAACCTGTATAACTCAAAAGAGGTTGTGTTAAATCGTATTGAGAAATTAACAGGTAAAAGACCAAAGTTCTATAAGATGGATATCTTAGATAGAGAAGGACTTGATCGTGTATTTGCAGAGAATCATATCGATGCGGTGATTCACTTTGCAGGATATAAAGCAGTTGGTGAATCTGTACAGATTCCATTAACATATTATGAAAATAACATTGCTGGATCATTAAACTTATACCAAGCAATGAAAAAAGCTGGTTGTAAGACTCTTGTATTCTCTTCCAGTGCGACTGTATATGGATCACCAAAGTCATGCCCGATCAAGGAAGACTTCGATGTATCCACAACAAACCCATATGGTACAACGAAGCTAATGAACGAGATGATCTTACAAGACTTATCTGTATCAGATAGTGATTGGTCCATTATGTTGTTGCGTTACTTCAACCCAATCGGAGCACATCCAAGTGGATTATTGGGTGAAGTACCTAACGGTATCCCAAATAACTTAGTGCCTTATATTGCACGTGTGGCGATTGGTCAAAGCGAGAAAGTACGCGTATATGGCAATGATTATTCAACAGTAGATGGAACAGGTGTACGTGACTACATCCACGTATGTGATTTAGCGGATGGACATATCGCAGCTGTCAAGTATGCTCTAGAACATAAGGGTGTTGAGAAGGTAAACCTTGGTACAGGTAATGGTTACAGTGTATTACAAGTTGTAGAAGCTTATGGTAAAGCATGTGGTAAACAATTACCATATGAGATTCAACCAAGAAGAGCAGGCGATATCGCTGAGTGCTATGCAGATCCAACAAAGGCACTAGAGCTATTTGGTTGGAAGGCTAAATATAACCTAGATGAGATGTGTAAGGATTCTTGGAACTTTACACAGATGAATCCAAACGGAATTGAGTAGACGTATGATAGGAATTATTATTACAGGAAACGGAAGATTTCCAGAGGGTGTAAGTAGTGCAATGGAGATACTATCCGGAAAGCCAAAAGACTTTGAAGTCGTATCGTATTTATTAGAAGAGACTGTTGATGAATACGAAGCTAGACTTCGCTCAACAATCGAAGGACTCAAACATTGTGGTAGTATACTCATCATGACAGACTTGCAGGATAGTACAACATACCGCAGTGCATGCATGTTGGCGAAAGAATTTGCGGCAGAGGTAAATATCGATGTCGTAGCAGGCTTGAATATCGGTATGGTATTACAGACCAGCATGGCAAGATCATACATTACAAATGTCAATGACCTAGCATCTCTAGCTACAGAAACAGGCCATAGTCAAATCGTCGACTTCGACGAAAAATCACCAGATTAATTAACAGGAGGTTACAGCGTAAAAGCTGTACCTCTTTTCATTTTCTAAAAGTTTGTTTTAGTAGAAAATGTCTTGATTGACTCAGATGTATATAAATGCTAGAGTGTACTAAGTTAGTTAGTACTAACAAACTTCAAGGAGTCATGATGAAGAATTACATTTGGTTAAATCCAGTTGTTTCAGTTGCGTATGATGGAACAGGGCTGAATTATTTTTTAAATGATTTAGGCTTTGAAATTGTACAACCAGTACGAGATTATATATCGATTGTAAAGAATAAATATAAAGATGCTTTACAGCGTAGTCATGGGGTAGTTCTAGATCAACGCTGTCCAAAAATTAGCGATGAGTTTCATCGTATGCGTAGTGACGTAGAGTATCACAATATTGATCCTATCCTAATCCATGTCGCAAAAGAATTAGCGGATAGAGAAGATTTAAATGATGGATATAAGTGGGTTATCACTCCATGTCGATCATTAAAGACCTATGGTGATTCTCTACATCTTAAAGATACGATATTTCTAACTTGGGATGATTTCAAAGAATACATCAAAGTCAATGTCAGTGGAAAGAAACTAGATGCTAGTCCAATTCCATTTGGATTTTTCGATAGTATCGAAAAACAAACAGTATATGTTAGTAAAGATAACCTGATGGATTATCCAAAGAAGGGGATACGATTGATCGAGGGATTGTATTGCAAGAATGGTTGTCATAATGGAGATGGTGTACAGTGCATAAACAAACACGGAAGTTAAAAACACTGATTGGTATCCTGATATGTATTGGACTGTATTGGCTCAATACGATGTCAGGTCGATATAGCATCTACGTATTACCGACGTTAAACATGATATGGGAAAGCTTTGTTAACCTCGTACAAAGCGGACAGCTCTATCGACATGTGATAGCTAGTTTACAACGTATTCTAATCGGTTATGGAATATCGTTTATACTTGCGATGGGAATCTCTCTACTAGGATATTTCTTACCAAGATTAAAACCGTACTATGCATGGCTATTAGAATTTATGCGTAATGTTCCACCGCTCAGCTTAATCCCATTATTGATATTGTGGTTTGGGATAGGTGAGACATCGAAGATTATCATCATCATACTGGCTTCTTTCTTCCCAATGTTTCTGAATATCTCTAAGGGATTAGAAGCCTGTGGAACACAAAGACTAGAGCTTGCCTATGCATTTGGACTAAACAAGAAAGAGACATTCCAAAAGATTGTTTTACCAAGTGCATTGGGTGATATCCTTGTGGGAATGCGTATTGGTATGGGATATAGCTATCGAGCCATTATCGGTGCAGAGATGATAGCGGCCAGCAGCGGTCTTGGATATATGATCAATTTTGCAAGATCTCTATCACGTACAGATACAGTTATCGTAGGAATCTTGATTATCGGTATACTTGGGTATCTTAGTGATCGGCTATTCCAATACGTGATTAGAAAAGTAATTAAGAACAGTAAGATGTATGAAGCAGATTAAGTTAGAGAATATTGTGGTTGAATATCCACTGGAAGATCACACAGTACGTGTGATGGATAACCTGAATTTAGAGTTAGATCCACAGCGGATTACAGTCATACTTGGTAAATCCGGTTGTGGAAAGACAACACTGTTACGGTTATTAAAAGGATTTGTAAAACCAACCCATGGACATTTAGAAGTCGATAGTACAAAACTATCCTACGTATTCCAAGAACCAAGACTATTACCATGGTTAACAGTTTGGCAAAATATCACATTCTTCTTAAAAGAATATGATAAAGAGCAAATACAGAAATTAATAGATGTCGTGCATTTGACTGGATATGAGAATGCATATCCAAGTCAACTATCAGGTGGTATGCAAAGTAGAGTTGCCCTTGCAAGGGGACTAGTCTATCAAGCAGAGTATATCCTGATGGATGAACCATTTGCGGCATTGGATGACTTTACAAGAGTAACAATGCAAAAAGAATTATTGAATGCACTAGAGAAAAGAAAGATAGGCGTTCTATTTGTGACACATAGTATCGATGAGGCACTTACCATTGCCCAAGATATCCTGGTGATGGATCAGGGGAAAGTCATCTCTTCCTATCGAATTGAAGAGAAAGAAAGAGACTTGCTAGATCCTAAATTTATTGATTTAAAGCGTAAGCTTCGTGAAGATATTTGGAGGTAAAGAAATGAAGACGAAGATTTTAAAGATGGTAGCAGTTACTAGCTTAGTTGCAGGTATGCTTGCAGGTTGTACACAACCAAAAACATCCACAGCTGAAACAAATGATAAACTCAGCGTGGATAAACTTGTTGTAACGTATGTTACATCACCACTCAATGTTCCATCAGTGATTGAAAAAGAGAATCACGTATTCGCAGACAACTTAAAAGATGTCGATATTGAATACGCTGAAATCACAAGTGGAGCAGACCAAAGCCAAGCATTAGCTTCAGGCGATGTACAGATTCTACACGCAATTGGTGGATCGTCCGTCATCGCGGCAGTAGCTGGGGGAGCAGACATCAAGATCTTAAACATGTATAGTCGTGCACCAGAAGCGTTTGCGCTATACTCCAGCAATGATTCCCTCAATTCCCCAGAATCCCTAAAGGGTAAGACAATTGCTGGACCTGCAGGTACAAATCTACATGAGTTATTGGTTGCTTACCTCAAAAAAGGAAATCTAACAATCGATGATGTAAACTTCGTATCTATGAGCATTCCAGATGCACGTGCTGCCTTAGAGGCAGGTAGTATCGATGTAGCGATGCTAGGTGGACCAGCCGCATACAATGCGGATAAGTCAGGACTACACAAAGTCAGAGATGGTAAAGGCTTAATCGAAGCGATTATCTGTGTTGTGACAACACAGAAGTTCTATGATGAACACAAAGATGTGATCGATGCATTCATGAATGCACAAAAGCAACTACGTACATTCATGCAGGATAATCCTGAAGAGACAAAGGAGATTGTCGAAAAAGTACTAGAGCTAGACGATGAGGCATACGAGGCAATGTATGGACAATATGACTTCAGCTTAGAAGTGAGTCAAAGTGATATCAATGGTCTACAGAAGACAGCCGACTTCATGTATGAAAACGGTATGATTCAAACACAAGTAGACGCAAGTTCACTATTTATTAAGCAGTAATTGATAAGGTCAAAATACACACTTAACAGTTGTCTATTTTGACCTTTTTATTATGTCTTTAACGATATGATTGGAAGTGCAACTTATTTTTTTATGATTTTTTGAAAAAACTGATAAAATGAAACAAAAAATTAGAAAATCAAACAAAAATATAACTGGAAAACAAAAAAATGAAAAAAATAAGAAATCCTAAAAAAGTGCATAAAATAAGCATATTTTACATGTTTTTGATTTTACATATCATTAAATATACGAAAATAACATTGCAAAAGAAAACATAAAATGAGTAGAATACAGCCATGATGAAAAATACGATGAAAAAACAAAAGGGAATTTTCGTAGCAGGTACATTATCCGCAGTTTTATTTGCTAGCTCATTATCCTTAACAACAGTTAAGGCCGACGATGCGGTAAATCCATTTACAAGCGATGCGCTACCTGTTATTAGCGTCGATGCTGACGTAGATGATCCATATACAGTTATTAAAAACGAAGTGATTAAACAACGCGCACTTCTTGGTGGATATGATTTAAACTATATCTCACTTGAAAAAAGTGTTGCTGATATCAGTGGTTTCGATCGAAACGCAACAGGTATTCAAACTGTAACTGTAAAAGTTAACTTAGCTAGTACAGGGGATAAGGAGGTTGAAAAGAGACTAGGGTATTCCTTTGTACAAAAGGTCGTAGTGAAACTAACACAGGACAGTGCACCTGTTGTACAACTAAAGAGTGATACGATTACCGTTAATAACGGTGATACATTCAACGCTTCTAACTACATCTCTTATATCAATGATGATTCCGGTATCTTACCAGTATTATCAGTAAGTGGAGAAGTTAACATGGATGTTGATGGTGAGTATCCTGTTACATATACAGTAGCAGATACAGCTGGACATACATCTGTTGCAGTATTAACAGTTATCGTTAAGACACCTGTTGAAATTGCAGTAGCTAAGCAAGCTGAAGAAGAAGCAAAAGTAGCTGAAGTAACTGCTCAAATTGAAGCAGCAAAAGCTTTAACAGAACAACCAGTCAGTGAAGAGTCACAACAGCAAGCTACTGAACAAGTTAATGACTTGCAATCACAGCTCGCTGATATACAAAAAGAAATTGATGCGATCAAGGCAATTGGTAATGAAGCTAATGCCACTGCTGGTATCAATGAGGAAATCAATGTTGAAACACCAACAGTTCCTCAACCAGTCGCACCAGAGCCAGCACCTGCTCCAGAGCCAGAGCCAACACCAGAACCTGTAGCACCTGCTACAGTGGAACCAACTCCAGCTCCATCATTACCAGCAACAACAAAGACAATGTATCCAAACGAACGTCTAAACGTTCGTACAGAACCAAATACATCCGCATCTATTATCACAACATTAAATGTAAATGATGCGATTGCATGTACGGATACAGTATCCAATGGATGGCAACAGATTGTGATCAATGGACGAGTAGGTTGGGTATATGCAAGCTATATTCAAGCTGATAAGTATGTAGCTCCAACACCAGCTCCATCAACATCTACTGGTCAGTATGGACAATACACAGCAGCGATCAACCTAGCACTTTCATTCGTAGGTAACACACCATATGTATGGGGTGGTGCATCTCCTGCAGGATTTGACTGCTCAGGTTTAGTTAAGTACTGCTATGGTATTTCACAAAGAACAACATACACACAACAAACATTAGGTACACACCGTTATGATGTTTGGAATGCTCCAGCTGGCGCATTGTACTTCTGGGGATCTGAGTCAGCTCCTTACCACGTTGCAATCTCTCTTGGTGGTGGACAAACAGTACAAGCTATGAACGAAAGAGATGGTATCAAGGTTGCAGGAATACAATACTTCATGCCTTCATACTATGTCATCATCGGTCAATAATGAACTCTCGAAAGAGAGTTTTTTTATGGCAAATATGAAAGAAAGTCATAAAAATATGTAATTTTTATCACAATAGTTTGTGAAATTATGTGAAAACTGGCCCAAAAAGTTGCAAAACCATCATTGAACTCGGTAAAATATATGTATGGTTAAAAATAAAATAAATAAAAAAGTAGGGAGAGTAACAGCAGGATTGCTTTCAGCCATCCTATTAGCTGGTACATATTCCATTAGAACAGTATACGCGGCAGACAACAAACCAACTGTACAAGAGAATAGCTTACCTGTTATCGAAATTAGCCAACAAGATATGAATCCATTGGATACAATCAAGAGCTTGGTTATCCAAGAGAGAGTTAATTTCGATGAAACATATAGTTTAGAAAATATCTCGATTGAAAAGAGTATTGCTGATATTGAAGGTTTCAATCGATCAGTAACAGGTATTCAAACAGTTACTGCTAAAGTTACATTAGCAAGTACAGGTGATGTTGAAGCTCAAAAGAGCTTAGGTTATTCTTTCATACAGAAAGTTGTTGTCAATGTTGTAAATAGTACAGCTCCAGTGATTAAACTAAAGAGTTCTCAAGTCATTGTAAATAACGGTGATAGTTGGAATCCTTCTAACTACATTTCTTACATCAATGATGATTCTGGTATTCTTCCGGTGTTAACTGTTGAAGGTAGTGTGGATATGAACACAGATGGTGATTATCCAGTTGAGTATGTTGTTGTAGATACAGCAGGTAATAAGTCTTCTGCTACAATGACAGTCAGTGTTCGTACACCACAGGAAGTGATTGATGCAAGAATTGCAGAAGAGGAACGTTTAAGAGCTGAAGAAGAGGCTAGACAGGCTGAAGAGGCTGCTCGTCAACAGGCACTCGCACAAAGTCAAGCAGTTGCTAGTGGTACAGCTTCATTCAACGCAGCTAACTATGATTCCAGTACATATGCTGGTGGTATCGCTGCAGCTTTATCCTTCGTTGGTAATACGCCATATGTATGGGGTGGTAATACTCCTGCTGGATTTGACTGTTCTGGTTTGGTTCAGTACTGCTATGGTTTAAGTGCTCGTACTACTTATGATCAACAAAGATTAGGTACTCACTATTATGATATTGGCAACGCACCTGCTGGAGCCCTATACTTCTATGGTTCTGACTCTGCTCCATATCACGTAGCGATTGCACTAGGTAATGGTACAGCAGTACACGCTGTTAACCCTGGACAAGGTGTTAAGGTTACAGACTTAACTTACATGACACCTTCTTACTACATTGTCATTGGACAATAAACATGATGTTTAAGACTCACGGATGTGAGTCTTTTTATATGAAAAAAAGCTCTTACGAGCTTATAAGATTTGTAGTATGAAATACTTGAGATAACTGGTTTCTTCCATCGTCCAAAGGATAGGGTGATCTCCATTTTGTTGTGTGACGGAGATTTGTCTCAGTGTAACGCCACATTCCTTGGCACTTTCTAGTAACATCTGTTCAAATCGTTTTGTTTCCATAAAGCGTGAACAGGAACATGTGATAAGATATCCACCGTTACGTAGTGCATTCATGGCTTTCATGTTGATGTTCTTATAGCCATAGTATGCATTATTTACAGTCCTGCGAGATTTGGTAAATGCTGGTGGATCAAGAACGATAATATCAAATTGATTTGGTTTTAGTGTTTCTAAGTAATTGAATACATCTGCTTGTACAAACTCAATCTTATTTTCGAGCTGATTGAGTTTGGCATTTGCGTATCCTTGTTGTAATGCGGTATTAGATACATCAACTGCAGTCACAGATTGTGCGTTTCCATAGGCTGCGTTTAACGCAAAGCCGCCGGTGTGACTGAAACAGTCTAGTACACGTTTATTGTGGGCGATATTGCGTAGTAATACACGATTGGATTTTTGGTCGAGGAAGTAACCTGTCTTTTGACCATTTTCAATGTCTACTTGTAGTAAGAGCCCGTTTTCATTGATGATTGTAATGGGGGATAGGTTATTTGGATTTAGATAGAATCCTTTGTAGGTTGATAGTCCTTCTTTTTCTCTGACCTTGATGTCATTACGTTCATAGATTGCATGTATCTCTTGGTGATTTTCTTTGAATACATCCAGTAGGATTTGATAGATCATATCTTTGCGTTGTTCTAGGCCTGCGTTAGATATCTGTGTAACGAGAATATCGTTGTAGCGATCGACAACAAGCCCAGGTAGTAAGTCAGCTTCCGCAAAGATATAACGACAGTTTGTCAGGTTTTGGTGTTCTATCGTATCACGATAGGCATACGCAAATGCAATTCTTTTTTGAAAGAAGTTAGCGTTGATTTCTTCGTTTTCATCTTTGGTTAATATACGACATGTAATATGGCTAACACTGGAGTAAAAGCCTGTACCATAGTATTCTCCACTTTGCGATAGTATCTTTACGATACTACCATCACTAATTGTATCCTTTGCTTGTAGAAGATTATTGCGATACATCCACATCTGTCCTTTTTGTAGCCAAGTCTCACCCTCAGGTGAGATGGTGATTGTTGGATAGTTTGTTTTCATCATGTTTACCTCTTGATTATCATAAATGATAATACGCTATTTTTGGGGAACTATATACAAATATTTGTAGGTAGTGATAGGAGGATGACAAAATGATTATTCGTGAAATGCCAAATAGTGAACGACCAAGAGATAAGGGATTGCGGTATGGTGTTAGAACATTGAGCTCAAGAGAACTACTGGCTTTGGTGTTAAGAACAGGGACACAAGGAGAATCCGTATTGACGATGGCGGATCATCTACTACAACTATCCAAAGGATTAAAGGGATTGGTGAGGATGTCAAATGAAGAGTTATGCAAGATTAAGGGTATCAGTAAAGTAAAGGCACTACAATTACAGGCTATCTTTGAAATCAGCCGGCGTGCAAGTCTTGAAGTTGCTTTTGATGAGGAGATCATCGACAATCCAGAAAGAGTTGCTCATTGGCTCAGAAATGAAATTGGCACTGGCACTCAAGAGAAGTTCATCGTGATATATCTAAATACTGCACATCGGATTATCTCTGCTAAGACGTTGTTTGTCGGTACCATTAACGCTAGTTCCGTCTACCCACGTGAAATATTCAAAGAAGCACTGTTGGTGGGTAGTACGGATATCATGTTGGCACACAATCATCCAAGTGGAGTACTAACACCTAGTTCTCAAGATTTGGTGGTAACAGGTAAGCTAATTGCCTGTGGCAAGTTAATGGGAGTTAGAATCCTAGATCATCTGATCGTATCACAGACAAACTTTTTAAGTTTTGCAAGAGAAGAGCTATTTCAAAGTTGTATCGAAGCTTATCAATGCATACATCCACAAGGATAAAACAATTGAGCCAAATCATAGGGAAATGTAGAAAATGTACTATAATAGTATCGAGTCTTTTTGAGTAGACAGTTTAGAAATGATTGAGGAAAGAAAATGAAAAAACTATTATTGACTGATGGTAATTCCATGTTGTTTAGAGCATACTACGCAACCGCATATGGCAGAGTGATGAAGACATCGGATGGCACACCTACCAATGCGATATTTGGCTTTGCGTCCATGTTACAAAAGGCAATCGATACCATTCAACCAGATGCAGTGTTGGTGGCTTTTGATGCTGGAAAACATACCTTCCGTCATGATTTATATGCCGACTATAAAGGTGGACGTAAACCGGCACCAGATGATTTGGTTCCCCAATTTAAATTGGTCCGTGATTTCTTGGATGCCTTTGGCATTAAATGGGTAGAGATGACTGATATCGAAGCAGATGACTTAATCGGTACGATCTCCAAGAAAGAAAAGGACTATCAAACCTATGTACTGACAAGTGATCATGATATGTTACAGTTGATTGATGATACAACATCTGTACTACTAATGAAAAAGGGCATCTCTGATATGGATGTAATGACACCAGAGGCACTGATGGAACAGATGGGTATTACCCCATCCCAGATTATTGATATGAAGGGATTGATGGGGGATAAATCAGATAATATTCCAGGTATTGCTGGAATTGGTGAAAAGACAGCGATTAAGCTACTACAGGAATACGGTACTGTTGAAAATGTCTTAGATAATGATGATAAGCTCAAAGGAGCTTTACAAAAGAAAGTCATGGCGGGCCATGATAGTGCACTATTATCCAAGAAGCTAGCGACGATACGTCGTGATGTTAATGTGGATATCACGCAGGATGAGTTGTCATTTACACCAACGTATCAAAATCTAGTTAAGTTTTTACAGATGTTGGAGATGAACACTCTAGCTAGTCGTTTTTCTTCTTATATTGATACAGTAGAAACGGAAGAAAAAACGATAGACACCAACCAATACGAACGTGTAGATAAAATACCAGAAGATGTATTCAAAGGACATAGTGCAGTATTTATTGATGATAATCATGATACATTCATGCATGCAAGAATGCATGGTATTGCACTATATGATGGCAAACATGCATACTACATCACTTTAAGTGATGCGAAAAAGGATACAGAGTTACTTGCATACTTAGCATCAGATATACCAGCTAAGATTGGTTTTGATGTAAAGAGAAATCTACATCTAGCTAAGAATGAAGATATCGTTATTAACTTCCATGATGATATGATGGTGGCTGCTTCTCTTGTGGATTCTTCTTTGACATCTGCTGCGAAGATTATCGAAGCTTATGACTTACAAAATGAAGTAAGTTATGAAGATGTATATGGTAAACCAACAAAACCAAATCTATTCATTGATGAACAAAAGCAGACTGCTTACGCATGCAAGCATGCGATTAACGTCTATGTACTTTACCAACAGATTATAGATAAGATTCAAGAATATCACATGGAAGATCTCTATCAACAGATGGAGATGCCACTGACAACGATTCTCTATCATATGGAAAGAGAAGGTATTCGTTGTGATATCGATATTCTTGATCGCATTGCGACACAGACAATGGAAAAGATTACCGCTACTCAAAAGAGTATCTACCAAGAAGCGGGCAAAGAATTTAATATCAACTCACCAAAACAACTTGCAGAAGTACTCTATGATGACTTGCAATTACCTTCTGGTAAAAAGAGAAGTACAGCAGCTGCTGAACTTGAAAAGCTACAAGGTATCGTTCCAATCATTGATGATATTCTAGAGTATCGAAAGCTTTCCAAGTTGTATAGCACATATGCGGAAGGTCTAAAGAAATATATCCAAAAGGATGGTAAGATTCATACCATTTACAATCAATCCGCAACCCAAACGGGTCGTTTATCCTCAAGTGAGCCAAATCTTCAGAATATCAGTGTTCGTGATGAACAGGGCAAAGAGATACGTAAAGCATTCTTGCCTGAAGATAACTGTGTGTTAATTTCAAGTGATTATCATCAGATTGAATTGCGTATGTTAGCACATATGGCAAATGAAACAAGTTTGATTGAGGCCTTCAAAGAGGGAATTGATATTCATACTAAGACAGCGATGGATGTCTTCCATAAGGCGCAAGATGAGATTACATCACAAGATCGTCGTCAAGCAAAGACAGTTAACTTTGGTATTGTGTATGGTATCAGTGACTTTGGTTTGGCTGAACAGTTAGGTGTATCACGCTTTGAAGCACATGACTTTATCGAAGATTACTACCGTGCATATCCAGGTATTCGTACATACATGGAAGGTATTGTTGAAACCTGTGAGAAACAAGGTTATGTTGAAACGCTATGTGGTAGAAGAAGAGAGATACCTGAGATACACGATAAAAATCATGCAACGCGAGAGTTTGGTAAGCGTGCTGCGATGAACGCACCAATCCAAGGATCTGCGGCAGACTTAATCAAGCTTGCGATGATTCACATCAATCAGATGATGAAAGAACGAAACGTTAAGAGTAAAATGATTCTACAGGTACATGATGAACTGATCTTCAATGTACCAAATGATGAGATTGAAATCATGAAGAAGTTAATCAATGATGGAATGATTCATGCGATGGAATTAAAGGTGCCACTCACAGCAGAGTGCTCAGTGGGTACCGATTGGTACGAGGCTAAGTAGGATGCCAGAATTACCAGAGGTAGAAACCGTATTACGCACCCTAGAACATCAAATACAAGGAAGAAGAATCATCGATGTAGATGTCTTCTATCCTAAGATGATACAGGGTGATATACAAGAATTTAAAAACCATCTCAAGAGCCAAACATTTCGCCAATTTATGCGACGCGGTAAATATCTGTTGTTTGGTATGGATGATTGCATCTTGATGAGTCATCTACGCATGGAAGGTAGATATTATATTCAGGATCCACAAGATTCTATCAATCGTCATATGCATGTCATATTCCATTTGGATAATGGCAAGCAACTGCGATACATGGACACACGTAAGTTTGGACGTATGCAAATATTGCCGTTGGATACAGACTTTAGTCACTTCCATAACCTTGGTCCAGAGCCCTTTGATGAATCTTTTAATGCAGACTATGTACATACATACATCAAAAGGAAGAAGACACCACTGAAGTCACTTCTATTAGACCAGAGCTTTGTGGCAGGAATCGGAAATATCTACGCAGATGAGATTCTAGCCGCATGTGGCCTTCGACCTGGTAGGTCGTGTAAGAGAATCACACGAAACGATGAAGCGAATATCGTCATGCATACAAAGCGGATACTAAAAGCGGCGATTGCGGCTGGTGGTACAACGATACGTACCTATACATCCAGTCTTGGTGTAACAGGAAGATTCCAAACGGAGTGCACCGTGCATATGCAAAAAATATGTCCTCGATGTCATGGCGAAATTCACGTAAAATATATAGGTGGACGTTCCAGTTACTATTGTCCACATTGTCAAAAGTAGGAGTTTTATGAAGATAGCAATTACAGGTACCATCGCAGCAGGTAAAACCACTGTTGCCATATTATTCAAGCGCAGAGGCTTTCCCGTATTCAATGCGGATCAATATGCCAAAAGAGCCTTATATCAAGGTTCAAAGTGCTATGATCAGATTATTGAAACGTTTGGTAAGGATGTAATTGCGGATAGTGGAGATATCGACGCAAAGAAACTAGCGCATATCGTGTTTGAAGACAATGAAAAAAGACTTCTACTCAATCAAATTGTGCATCCCTTTGTATTAGAGGGTATGCAGAAATTCTTTTTTTCGCAAAAGGATAGTCCTATCCTATTTGCGGAGATTCCACTTCTGTATGAAACAGGGTGGGATACCTACTTTGATCAAACCATAGTCGTTACTTGTAGTCAACAAGTGGCGATACAACGTATGATGGAAGATAGAGGATATACAAAACAAGAAGCTATATCACGGTTGGATATGCAGATACCTGCAAGCATACAAGTCGATAAAGCAGATATTGTGATATACAACGATACTGATCTACAGGAATTAAACCACAAAGTAAATCAAGTACTCGCAAAGATAAGAAAGGATCAGCGACATGGATAGAATGCCTACAAGTACATATCGTATCGAAACTAGCCGTGGAATCTCAGAAGATCTGCTGATTTCTTTTATGATGCTGTATCAACCACTAATTGGAAAAGACGCTACAGTATTATACCTAACACTGTTTGCGGAAAGTAAAACACAGAAGGGTTTTGATACACACAATCGATTATTAATCCTGACGGACTTAGATATCAACGCATTTGATAAAGCATGTATCAAACTAGAAGAGTACATGTTGATGCGTACATTTACAAAGAATACAGAGATGAATCAACAGTATATCTATATACTAAATAATCCACTATCCACAAAGGACTTCTATAAGTCTAATCTGTTTATGAATCGCTATGAACAGGTGGTAGGTAAGGAAGAAACAGATACGACTATCATGCATGTAAATGCAAACTCAGCATCCCTAAGAGGGTATAAAGAGATTACACGTGCAGTGAAATTTTTACCAGAAGATATGATGGATCGTCACATAGAATTCGATGCATTGAAGCCAAAGTATGAGTTTGCCAGCGATGATCAAACAATCGTATTTGACTATGAAAAGTTTATTGCGACGACATCTATCTTGGTATTCCCAGCAGAGCTGCGTACGCAAGAAAATCTAAGTTTGATAGGGAAGCTAGCTACCATCTATGGTCTATCTGTTGATCGTATGCGTGTATTAGTCAATCGTTGTGTAAATCTACAAACCATGCAGTTTGATCAAGCAAAGTTAAAGATATACGCTGCTAGAAGTACATCTGATGTCAAACCAACAGATGATCCGTATGCCTTGCCACCAGTATCCTTCTTACAGGCAAGACAAAACGGTGCTAAAGTGACACAGAACGATAAATCAATATTAGAACACCTAGCAATTGATATGCACTTTAGCAACGAAGTAATCAATGTTATGATTGAACATATCCTAAAGATATCGCAGAATCGTCTACATCGAAACTTTGTGGATATGGTAGCTGCAGAGTGGGCAAGAGATGGTGTAACAACCAAACAACAAGCCCTTCAAGAAAGAAGAAAATCTCTACGCAATCATAAAGATACATCTACAGTACGTATCGATATGCCAGAATATATACGCCAACAAGAGGAAGGCACTTTACCAGAGGGTAAAAAACCATCCAAGGAATTATTAGAAAGACTACAGAAGCTACAACAGAAAGGAGAATCATAGTATATGAAAGTTTTAAATATTGATGGTGTACAACAGACACCAGCTCAACAACAAGAAACACAAGATTTAAAACAACAACTACATGATGATCCTGTTGTAGCTAAGAAATTTAAAGAAAACCATATCGATGAAAGATATTATGAGACATCTCCTTGGAAGATTGCCCAATGGCGTAAAGACTATGAACCATGCATGCATTGTACAGGTTTAAATCAATGTAAACAACGCATCAATGGTTATTATGATGATCTGTGTGATAACGGCATCCTACAACTTGTACAAACACCATGCCGTTATAAACAAAACTATATGAACCAAACAAGTCATATAGAAAAGTATCTCTCAAATGACTTGCCAAAACAGATGTTTACAGTCTCCTTTGATAAGATCAATCTATCAAAAGAAACAGAAGAATACTTACTTGTATGGGAGCTATGCAGAAATGCTAGTTTACACAACCAAGGATTATACCTATATGGAACCATGGGTTGTGGTAAGACATACCTGAGTGCCTGCGGGGCCAATGATCATGCACGAAAGGGTGAAAAAACTGCTTACATCCACTATCCAACATACTGTACACGTGCAATTTCATTGATGAAAACAGGGGAATATAAAACAGAATTAAGTCGTCTAATGCGAGCAAAATTCCTCGTCATTGATGATATTGGTGCAGAGAGTGTTAATGAGTGGAATCGTGATCAATTACTATTACCACTTTTAGAGAAACGATATACTGAAGGATTAACTACTTGGTTTACATCCAACTGTGATATCGATACACTCAAGGAACATTTCCGCTATGTAGGTAAGGGAAAAGAAGATGAGCTAAAAGCAGCACGTATTATGGAAAGAATTACCAGCATGGCAAAGATACAAACGCTTACAGGAAAAGATAGGCGAAAAACCCTTTAATAATGCGGTTTTATGGTATAAAATGTATGAGATTTGGAGGCTGAAATGGTTAGAAAAATCGGTGTATTAACATCAGGTGGAGACGCTCCTGGAATGAACGCTGCCATTCGTTCCGTTACAAGAATCGCTCTTAGCAATGGAATTGAAGTCGTAGGGATTCATGATGGATATCAGGGCCTGTTAAATGAGAAGTTTCAAGTATTACAAAGAACAGATGTTTCCGACATCCTAAATCGTGGAGGAACAACACTTGGCTCAGCACGATTACCTGAATTCAAAGAAGAAGAGATTCAGGATCAATGCATAGCGAACTTAAAGAAAGCTGGCATTGATGCACTTGTAGTTGTAGGTGGTGATGGCTCTTATCGAGGTGCGATGGCACTAACAAATAAGGGTATCAACTGTATTGGACTACCAGGGACAATCGACAACGATATCTCCGGTACAGACTTTACAATTGGCTTTGATACTGCACTACAGACATGTGTAGAAAACGTCGATAAGCTGCGTGATACATCGAGTTCACATCACCGTTGTTCCATCGTTGAAGTGATGGGTAACCATTGTGGTGATCTAGCACTATATACAGCGATAGCTTGTGGTGCAGAGATTGTTATCACACCAGAGACAGGCTACGATGAGATGGAGATATTAGAGAAGTTACGATATCTTGGTGATGCAGTACAGAAGAACCATGCGATTGTCATCATCTCAGAGAAGATTTGTGATGTAGATGGACTAGCAAAGAAAGTTTCACTACACACCAACTTCAGTGGACGTGCAACAATCTTAGGCCATATCCAACGCGGTGGATCCCCAACACCAACAGATCGTATGCTAGCAAGTAGAATGGGGGAGAAAGCCATTGACCTTCTAATGGAAGGTATTGGTGGTCATTGCGTAGGTATTATTGATAACCAAATCACTTCAATGCCAATACAAGAGGCACTTGAGATACCACGCAACAGTAGAAAGAAACTATATCGATTATTTGATCGATTAGTATAGAAAGAGGAGATGATTGCTTTGGAGAACAAACATTTATTTAAAAAGACAAAGGTAGTATGTACAATTGGTCCTGCTTCCGAAAATGAAGAGGTACTTACACAACTTGTAGGTGCAGGTATGAATATTGCCCGCATGAACTTCAGCCATGGAACACATGAGGAGCATTTAGAAAGAATCAAGTTAGTACGTCGCGTAAGCGAAAAGACAGGGGTAAACCTAGCTGTAGCTTTGGATACAAAAGGTCCAGAAATTCGTTTAGGTAACTTCAAGAACGATACAGAAGAATACGAAATCGGTGAAATCGTATTTCTAACAAAGGCAGAGATTGAAGGAACACATGAGCGTTTCCACATTCAATGCCCAGAGTTATTCGATGACTTAAAGATGGGTAACTACATCTTGATCAACGATGGTAAGATGAAGTTAACAGTACTAGAAAACAGCGGTTCTGAGTTGAAGTGCCGTGTTGAGGTTGCTGGTCCTATCAGCTCCCACAAGGGATGTAATGTACCAGGTGTTAAGCTATCTATGCCATTCTTATCCGCTAAGGATGAGGCAGATATCCGCTTTGGTTGCCGTAATGATGTAGACTTTATCTTCGCATCTTTTACAAGAAGACCAGAAGACGTAAACGCAATTCGTGCAATCTGTGTTGAAGAAGGAAAGCCACACATTAACATTATTCCTAAGATTGAAAACCAAGAAGGTTATGATAACATCGACGCAATTCTAGAAGCTGCTGATGGTGTCATGGTAGCTCGTGGTGACTTAGGTGTAGAAATTCCTACAATGTTAGTACCAATTTACCAAAAACACATTATTCGTCAGGCAAACATTATTGGTAAGCCTGTTATTACAGCTACACATATGCTAGATTCTATGACACACAACCCACGTTGTACACGTGCCGAAGCATCTGATGTATGCAACGCTGTATTAGATGGTTCTGATGGTGTTATGTTATCTGCTGAATCTGCAGCTGGAGACTATCCGGTAGAGGCATGTGAAACAATGTCAGAGATCGCGGAAGAAGCAGAAAAGATTATCAACTACCGTACAAAACTAGATTGGTTGAAACAATCTACACGTAAGACTGTACAAGATGCAGTATCCATTGCAATCAGTGATGCGACTCTAACACTAGATAACATTGGCGCAATCGTTGTATTTACACAGGGTGGTACAACAGCACGTCGTATTTCTAAGTTCCGTCCAAGCGTTCCTGTATTAGCTGTAACATTTACAACAGATACACAACGTAAGCTATTAAGCTATTGGGGAGTATTACCTGTATATTCAGAAGTACAAAACCAATTAACAAACGATGACGAACTAGCTTCCGAAGTGGCTAAGAAGTATGGTGTTAAGAAGGGTCAATTAATCATCATCTCTGCAGGATATCCAACAGGTGAAGGTTCTGCAAACATGATGAAGATCGTAGAAGTTAAATAATCATCTATAGATTCTCAAGAAGATGGGACGAATATTTGTCCCATTTTTTAATTGCAAACCAAACAGATGAACGTCTAGTCATAGATATTTAAGGTGATACTTAGGTCATAGACCTATGAAATATAATATGAAGATAAATATAAGAGGCATAAAGAAAAGAGTCCGATTAGTGATATGTACCCTCTTTACTGAACAACAGTAAGCAGGGTACATATCACTATGCGAGATAGCTACAGGAGGTTAAAAATTCATAATATTGTGAAATAATAGCGATATATTTTTGAGATAATTCCGGAAAGGAGATGCAATATGTGGTTTCCAGAAGAAATTAAGAGAATCAGATAGAGATGTTTTTTTACACAGCATGACTTTGCCAAAGAAGTACAAGTGGCATTTTCTACTGTTAATAGATGGGAAGGTGGTAAAGCAAAGCCTAACCTTATTGCAATGAAAAATATAAAGGAGTTCTGCATTAAGAATAATATCGATTATGCTAGTGTTGAAGAGGCATGGCTAAACTATAAAGTTTGAGGAGATAAGTAATGATAATAAAATCTAATTTAAAGAATATGTTAAGCTCAGCGGGTTTTAGCTATATTTCTAACGATAAATATGAAAAAAACTATCCACTTTCTGATTGCTCTATTGTTGTGGATTTTAAAAATGAAAAGATAATTTATCCTGAAGATAAAGGGTTTAAAGTTAATATAGCAACTACAACAAATTTTTCTGAACCGGAAAATTTTGTTGTATTAGAATGTATTAATAGGCTACTTGATAAAGGGTATATTCCAAAGAATACAGATCTAAAAAACTTGAAAAATTCCGAGAGTATGAGCGGATAAAAGCAAGGGAATACCGAGCAAGAAAGAAGCCACAAGCCACAACTTAAAAACAATACTCAAAATTAAATATCAACCAATATGAAAAGAGGTTTCCTAATTACAGGAAATCTTTTTTTGTGCAAGTCGAAAGGAGGACTAAATGACAGAAAATGAAAAGGAACAAAGCAGTGAAAAACAGACCAAAGAAGAACGAGACACGCCCCGAAAACCTGACGGCATTCTAACAAAAAAGATAAATGGAAAGACTTTTGTTACGGAGATATATTTTAACAAAAATAGTAAGGATACATTTCAAGATAAGCTGTTAAAGGTAGTGCAATCGGAACAGAAATAATAAGGTGAAATAGCACCCTTAATAACTATATTCCTATTCTTTTCATATCTGTTTTTGTAAAAGTCCTGAAGACAAGTAGGAAATCTGACGGTAGAAAAAATGGCTTAAAATAGTATAATAATACACAACAAAAGAAAAAAATTTCTGTTTTATGAGAGGAGGTTACCTATATGGCAATTGCAAATATAAAGGTTACTCTTTTGTGTCCAATAGAAAAAGTTTGGAATAAAGTTACTAACTTGAGTGATTTTGGTTGGAGAAGTGATATAAAAGATATAAAAATCATTGATGAAAAAAATTTTGTAGAGATTACAAAAGATGGAGTAGAAACGCATTTTAAAGTTACAGAATGTATTAAATATCAATGTTGGTCTTTTGAAATTGAAAATGAAAATATAAAAGGGACTTGGATAGGTAATTTCTATTCGCACGGAGATAAAACAACGTTAGATTTTACCGAAAATATTGTGTCTAAAAAATTCATATTTAAACCTTTTGTAGGGTCATATTTAAAAAAACAACAGAAACTGTATTTTAAAGATTTGAAGAAAGCACTTAATTGTAATGAAGCAAGTTATGTTCAAGTGTTATGAAAGTAAAGTCAAGACAATCTAACAATTATATTAAAGTAATAGAATAGCAACTTACGAAACAGTAAATAAAAGGTTTACTGTTTTTTCTTTGCTCAAAATCAAGGAGAAAGGACAGATAAAATGAAAAATATAGATGAAAAAAATCTTAATGGCAGCAGAAGAAATCAAACAGTTACAAAACAAAAGAAAAAAGCTCATTAGTCAGCAGAAACAGGAAGAACGAAAAAAAGAGATAGACGGCTTTATGAAAAAGGAGGAGTCTTTGAAAGTATCTTTACCGAAAGCAAGGATTTTACCAAAGACGAATTTTATCAGCTAATCACATTCCCAAATATCAAAGAAATAATCAATCAAAAAATGTTAAAAATAGTAGAAGAACGAGGACAAAGCGAAAATAAAATTACAGAAACACAAGAGGGAGTAATGGAAACAGAGGAATAGTCCCTTGTTTACAAGGGCGCACTTATACACCCTAAAGGGTGTGTGCGTTCTCCGAAGGCTCTTAGCAGAGGGCATATCAGCTAACGCTGATACAGG
>JALENJ010000035.1 GCA_022767445.1 Erysipelotrichaceae bacterium
AAACGACCTCTGATTAACGCCTTTTGGAGTTTCTGGATACAATCCATGATGATACATCTCAATACATTTTCTTTTAAATTCATAGCTATAACGCATAAAATACCCTCCTTACTGTTGTCCAGTAAAGAGGGTACATATCATATCATTGAGACTTTTTTATTTTTCATTGTTGCAGTAATTAACGAGGGAATGGTTTTCCTTCCCCTTCCTTCTCTTCTCTTTCCTTCCTTCTTCCCCTAGAAAGAAGAGAAAAAGAAAGAACCAAAGAAAAAGAGAATAAAGATATACCCTATTAACTATTCTATCTTATCTCATCTTATCCTATCCTATCCCATCCTTTCCGTTCCATTCTGTGCCTAAATCACTATCGTAGACCAAGAGGGCAGACAGCGATGGAACGAAGAGAAAAAGAGGGTTTCAAGGATTTTTGAAGATGCTTATGGAGTAGTGATAAGCAGTATGTAAATCATACTTCTGGAAATCGGAATTCTTAAAATCAGAATTCTTAAAAGCAGAATCGAAAGGAGAGTGTCTATGGCAGTATTAACCAAGTACGAACAAGAAACCATTATCAACTTCAATGTTGCTGAGACGGATGCAGTAGTCTACACCCGTGACAAGGCTGTTATGAGGAAACTTGATGCATTAGTTAACGAGTTCCCAGAGGTCTATAAGTGCCTAAAGGTAACTGATATCGACAAGACCTATTCCATGCCAAAAAAGTACGTTAAGTATCGTAAGCCGAGAAGAGTATCGGAGAAGATAAGAGAGCAGAGAAAGGAGATGATGCAAAATATAAATAATACGCAGAAAAACCGACTTATTGACTTTAATACTGAGTTACGCTAAAGTGATAAAAATTGCACATTTGCTTTAAATGCTTACGAGAAAGGGGGAATTGACATGTTATTTTTATGTGCAATCAATATTTTAAGACATTTTAGACGGACAGGAGGAAATATGAGTAGTAAATCTAGAGCTATATTGTTAGGCTTTCAGCATGCAATAACAATGTTTGCATCAGTTATTTTAGTACCAAAACTTTTAGGATTGGATATATCTGTAGCTATTCTTATGGCAGGTGTAGAAACGCTAGTTTTTCATTTTGTTACAAAAATAAAATCCCAATTTTTTTGGGGTCATCATTCGAATTTATGCCAGCTTTAATGGTTGCGAGTAGTGCATATGGAATGGACTATGCAAGAGGCGGCATGGTTATTTGCTGTTTCGTGTATTTGTTATTTGCATTGTTGGTATATTTGGTAGGAACAGAGAAGATAATAGCGTTATTTCCACCAATTGTAAGTGGTAGTATATCTATATTAGTAGGGCTTTCATTAGCATCTTATGCAATTGAACTTGCAAGTTCTTGTTGGGTTTTAGCTATACTGGCATTTTTCATAGCTGGAGGAATAAATATTTTTGGAAGTAGACAATTGCAGAGTTTTTCTATCATAATAAGTTTGGTTGTATCATTTTTCGCTGCGCTTATATTATCAAGTTTAGGTCTACTTGATGTTATTGATTTTGCAGATACTAATGCTGCGGCATGGTTTGGAATACCCAAATTTGTATTACCAAAATTTAGCTTAAACGCAGCTCTTATTATTTTACCCTATACACTTTGTGGAATTGTTGATCACGTTGGAGATGTGGTTGTTGCCGGAATTATATGTAAAAAAGATTATACAACAGACCCAGGGGTACATAGAACACTGCTCGGAGATGGTTTGGCTGCGATGATTTCATCTTTTTTCGGCGGTCCGCCTAATGCAACATATTCAGAAAATATTGGATTGCTTGCCTTGACGAATAATTATGAAACTCTGCCATTAAGAATTGCAGCTGTTATCGCTATATTTATGGGACTTATTCCCAAAATAAGTGCGCTTATTGGGGCAATTCCTAGTGCAATAATTGGCGGCATTTCGATTATGCTATTTGGGTCTATTTCAGCGATGGGAATTCGGCAGTTTAGTGACAATAAGGTGAATTTTGATTCTTCAGCTAACGTGATTATTGTAGCTGCTATGCTTATTATAGGATTAGGTGGAGCAAAAGTATCATTTTCTGCATTAGGTCAAGACTTTATGCTTGAAGGCATTGGATTGGCCACAGTGGTAGGTGTTTTATTGAATGCCGCTTTTAAATTCGGAAAAATTGGTTTGAAAAATGTGAATAGGAGAGTACATGATGAACAGTATACATAATAATCTTTTTATTCTGCTACCTAAAGAAAAAAGAAATTTAGTAGATTTTTATTTTGATTTAAATGTAGTTGGAGAAGAGTATGCAAGAGGTCTTGGTGATTTAGCTGACCAGTTAGCGGATGTTGCTTTAAGCAAAGATGATGAAGGATACAATACAGTGATATCTCCAATATTACGTGCGGGTAAATCAGTTTCAGACAGAATCTCCAAAAGATTACCCAAAGCTGAAATTGCTGAGATATGCATGAGACGAAATATCCATACGTTAAAACCTATGGTAGCCTGGAATCAGTATGATGGTATTTCGAACAAAGAAATAAAAAAGCTAATTATTACTGATCCGGCATTGGCAACAGGTGGTAGCTTAATACAAGCGTTAGATTTAGCTATTAGCAGTGGATTTCGAGAGGAAAACATTCTTGTTTTTGCAATGTTTGGTTGTGACTCAGGTTTAAGTAAGGTATTTGGCAAATATCCGAATATTAAAATTTATCTAGCTCATAAAGCAGACGGGATAAGAGAAGATGGGTATTTACTTCCATATAACGGTGATACAGGTGATAGGTTATATGGGGTAAGAGAAAATGAGTATGTATTCTAAGTTTTAGGAGTAAGAAAATGGTTCCAAGAGAGTTTTTAGAAATATTACATGTAGCCGAAAGATTAAAAGATACACCAAGACATTGCACGACAACAAAACGTAGGATAGAAAGCGTAGCCGAGCATAGCTGGCGCATATCACTTATGGCTTTCCTTTTAAAGCACGAGTTTACAGAATTGGATATGGACAAGGTTGTAGACATGTGCCTTATCCATGATTTAGGCGAGTGTTTTACTGGGGATATTCCCACTTTTGTAAAGACTGATAATGATAGGGAAATAGAAGATTCGCTCCTTAATAAGTGGGTGAAATCACTTCCGGAAGAGTTAGCAAAGGATATATCAGAGCTATATGAGGAGATGGATGCCCAGAAAACCAAAGAGTCAAAGCTCTACAAGTCATTGGATAAACTTGAAGCTCTTATTCAGCATAATGAATCTCCGCTTGATACGTGGTCAGAAAATGAGTTTGAACTCAATAAGACATATGCATTTGACACAGTTGAATTTTCTGAGTGGCTTACAGAGTTAAGAAAAGAAATACTAGACGATACTCTGAAAAAAATAGAATTGGAAAGATAATAGAGTATTGTTAATTGCGGGAGGATTGGATGGAGTCTTTCAGTGAGATAATTATCGGAAATGTTTGTAGCGTTTTTGCGATGATTTCTGATTCTATAAGTGGAACCAGAAAAAATAGAGCGCAGATGCTTGGTGTACAAATTATAAGTCAGTTCTTTTATGGGGCAGGCTCATTCATTCTTAAGGGCTACAGTAGTGTAGCTCAAAATGTCGTTGCTGTTCTTAGAAACCTAGCAGGAATAAAGGAGGTAAGGAACAGAGCAGTAGAATGGTCTTTGGTTCTGCTTGGGGTGATTTTGGGAGCTGTGTTCAATAACAGAGGAATTTTTGGATGGATTCCTATTATTGCGAATTTTGAGTATTCTGTTTCAATTTTTTGGTTCAAGGATAATGATACTGCACTTAAGATTTCTTTTATTATAAACATGGTTATGTATAGCGTGTTCAGCTTCATTATCTCGAATTATGTGAGTGGTATTGCTAATTTTATAGTGGCTATTACAACAGCAGTAGCTCTAGTAAAAAATACTCAGAAATGTTCAAGATGATAGTTTGCGAAATGACAGGACGCAGTATATTTACATTCGTATAACTGAATAATAGCTACAGAGCACTTTAGATTAGAAATAGTCTAAGGTGCTTTTTTATATGAATTATTAAGGAGGTACACACAATGATTAACGTAGCAGAAATCACATCCACCAAAGGAGTGGAGCAGGCACAGAAACAGATGGAGCAGGCGAAGAACCGCATGGCTCTGGAGAAGAAGAAAGCCAACGAGGAAAGGAGAAAATTTGAGAACCATCACAAGTACATGATGGGCGGTGCAGTTCACAAATACTTTAAGGATTGTTTCAGCTTTGAAGAATCGGAAATCAATGAAATCCTTGAGGTGGCATTTAAGACTTCGGAAGTCCAGAAAACTATCTCAGCCATTAGGAGAAGAGCAGGCGGTCATGTCGAGTCAAGTCCTGTCGAAAGCGAGGTGAAGTCGAATGAGTCAGAACGTACCGAAAGCCACTAATGCTTTATCACCCAACTTGTTGGGTGCGCACAATACCATCTTCGATGGTATTGTGCGCCCTTCGGGGAGTCTTGCAGACGGCATTGCCCCTATAAAGCTCGGGGCAAAAGGGGAAGCTACTCTTCCCCTTCGGTGCAAAAAACGCACCTACCCTATTGTGCAACTTCAGAACAGCTTTACCACAAAAAGCCGTGGCAAATCTGATCTGAGGTTTTTTCGTGTGCCTAGCCGAAAGGTGGTGAGACGATGCAGAAGTTTCTAAGCACCCGCATTTCGATTGTCAGCCGTTCCAAGGGCAGTTGTCGCTCCGCTATTGATGCGAACGGCTACATCGAAAGGGAAGAGCGTGATTGCGAGTATGACGGGCATCATTACAAGCCAGATGCTAAAGAGGATTTAGTGCACAAGGAAGTGAATCTTCCAGAGAATGCACCCGAGGAATTTAAGGACAGTGCCACCCTTTGGAACTCAGTGGAGATGGTAGAGAAAAGCTCCAAGGCTCAGCTCTGCCGACACCTTAAAATGTCGCTACCGAATGAGTGGACTTATGAAGTTGCTGAGGAAGTGGTTCGTAAGTATGTTATGGACAACTTTGTTTCCAAAGGTATGTGTGCAAATTGGGCTATCCATGATGCAGTAAACGAGAAGGGACAGCGCAACCTTCACTTCCATTGTCTGCTCACTTTAAGAGCACTTGATGAAAATGGTAAGTGGATGCCGAAGCAGAGGAAAATCTATATCCTTGATGAGAACGGGAACAAAATCCGCCAAGGCAAAAATTATAAATGCAAGACGGAGCAAGTCACCGATTGGAATGATAGGAAGTGGGGCAAAATCTGGAGAAGGAATCTTGCCGACCTCATCAATGAAACTAACGAAGCTCTTAAGATAGATGCACATTGGGAGCATAAGTCATTTAAGGAGCTTGGGATTGATGCACCGCCTACAATCCATTTAGGCAGCAAAGCCAACGCTCTGGAGAAGAAAGGCATCCATACAGAGCGTGGAGATTATAACCGTAAGGTTATGGAAATCAGAGGGCTCATTAATTTCATTGCAAAGACTTCTGCATCTATCGAATCCTTTGTCAGTGATAAAGCCCGACTCATCAAAAATGATGTGTCGGATTTAATCAAGGCAGTAGTGAAAAGGCATGGCAGATTGCAGTTGCCGATTATGAAAGGCGAGTTCATCAGAAAGGTATCTGGCAGAGAAAATTTGCAAGACCCAGAGAACATGTTGAGCTTTGCAGAAGCCAAGGGCATTACTAACTTTGATGAATTGCAGAGTTTTATGGATGAGCATGGAGCAACCTACGAAAAGTTAGATGCCGATTATGATAAAAGGTCTGACAGAATCAAAGAGCTTCACACCAAACTTCAATCTTATGATCGCTATGCGGATTATCTTGAAGTTTATAAAAAGAGCAAGAGCCTTAAGGGTTTTGCCAAGCTGAAATTTGACAGAGATAATAAGGCAATGCTTGATGCGTACCCATCAGAACTTGAACGACTCCGAAAGGTAATTCCAAAGGGTGAGAAGGTCACACTTGGTAAATGGCAAAAGGAGATTGAACAGCTCCTTGATGAGCAAGAACCTATCGGCGCAAAGATAGGTGAAGAGGTTCACGACCTTACTTATGCCGAAGTCCTTAAATATAACAAGGGCAATGAAGAACGAGAGCAAGCGAATGATCGCAGCGCACGTGAACATCAAATAAGCAGACAGAGAAAGCACAGTTACTTGGAAAGGTAATTGTGCTTTCTTGAACGAAAGTGAATATTTTTTAGGATAATGTTGGCGTATTATGAGGACATGGAGCTTTTAGTGTTGTATACTATTGTCCTTGTATATCAAGGAGCTTGAATGATGGAAAACAAGAAACGTTGGCTGTTATGCCTATTTATTTTTCTGTTTTCAGCTTCCGTATCGGTTGCGGTATTGCCGATTGGTATTGTAAATGCCTATGGCTTATTTGGTGAAGTAACGTCTTCATTTGTGACAGAGGACAAAGACTCTGAAATAGTTAATGAACGACAAATTTACGAGCTTAAAAAACAAGTCAAGGGAATCAACATCTACAATATTTGGTTTGAAGTCTGGGTGTGCATTATATGCATGATTTTTGTCGCATATATGGTGAGGCTTCCAAGGTGCGATACCATTGTTTCCTTAAAAGTGCGCATGGACGATTAAAACTTTCTGCTTATAAAAACGGCAGAAAGGAGGTAAGACTCTTGTATGAACAAGATTATATCATGCGCCTCATACAGGAAATGGTAAGAGTAATTCTTAAACTTTTATTCAATATTGATACGGAATCACCTTCCGCAGAATTGATTGAGGATGCTGAAGAAAAGCAGACTTTGGAATCTTTGTTGGATATGGTTGATGAGGGCAGGATAAATGAAGCAGAAAACAGCCTATATGATTCAATCGAAAACATGAATAAAAGTGATATGGAAATGGCATTGCTGTTTTATTCGTATCTTAATGACAAATCTGATGAATTTCTTGAAGAACACGATTTTAATCGTGATGAAGTAAAACAGGGATTAGAATGTATTATGTCTAGATACGGGGTAAGTGGTATTGCAGAAATGTTTTTGAGGTAATTTGATACAAATAATTCAAAAGGAATCGGAGCAAATCTGGTGCCTTTATTATCAAAATGCAACTAGGTATTTGACCATAAGGTTGAAAACGTCAGTTAAGACAATACGTCTGAGCTGGCGTTTTTTGTTTCTAGAAAGGGGTGATTTATTGGCAAAGACAAAGATTAAAGTTATCCGTTGCTATGACGGTAATAGAACGGCAAAGGACATTCTCAATGAGGCTATCGCTTTAAAGGTCAGAAAAAAGCTCAATGACGATATAGAAAACATAAGGAGAAAGGAATATAATTCAGATAGTACTCAATACAAAAAACACCCATGAGTCTATCTGGATTATGCGGGTGATGAGTATGAGAATGACAAATTTACAGATGGAAGAACTTCTTGCACCAACTTACAAGGTGGGCGTGTACTGCCGACTTTCCAAAGAGGATGAAGATATCCGAGATGGAGAAAGTCAGAGCATCGGTCATCAGCGTGAGATGATAGAGGAGTTCTGCAGAGCGAGAGGATGGGCAGTAGAGGAAGTCTATATTGATGATGGCTACTCTGGTACAACGTCAAACCGACCAGACCTACAGCGTATGCTAAAGGACGTTGAGAAAAAGAAAATCAACGTGGTTGTTACCAAAGATTATAGCCGTCTGGGACGAGATAATCTTTTTACTGAACACCTTCGTGAGATTTGGTTTCCCAAGCATGAGTGCCGTTACGTGGCAATCAATGACAACATTGATACCATGTACGATGATGAAATCGCACCATTTAAGGCACTTTTCAATGCACAGTATTCAAAGGACATTTCCAAGAAAGTGCATTCTGCTTATATGAACCAAGCTCAGAAGGGAAGGTTTACCGGATGCGTTGCTCCATTCGGATATCTGAAAGACCCAGAGGATGCCACACACCTTATCATTGATGAGGAAACAGCACCTTTTGTTAGGCAGATATTTGATTGGGCACTTGATGGGCATGGAACGGCATTTATAAAGCGTAGACTTGAAGCAAATAAAGTGCCTTGCTCTACTTGGTGGAACAGACAGCGGGGCATCCGTAACCACTACACAAAGTGGGAGATACAAGACCCAGAGAACGGCAGATATGTTTGGGATGATTCGGTAATTGGCGATATGTTAATAAATCCCGTTTACTATGGAGCTATTGCATCACAGAAGAAGAACTACAAGTTCAAAGTCGGGGTAATTAATGAGAAAAAGCCAGAGGATTGGATCGTGGTAGAAAACACTCACGAACCAATCATCGACCAAGATTCTTTTGACATTGTTCAAGAGAAAATCGAGTCCAGAAAATGTAGCCGTGGAGATGGTACAACTTCTCTCTTTGCAGGTCTTATCAAGTGTGGTGAATGTGGTAAGGCTCTTACAATCCGTAAGACCAATGCAAAACACCCACAAGATATTTACGCTTGTGTAACCTACAATCGACATGGTAAGAATCATTGCACTCAGCACAGAATAGAGTTCGATACTCTTTACAACGTTGTGTTTGATGAAATCAAGGAGCTTGCTAATGAGGTTGTGGATGCTTATGACGTAGCCGAAAGCCTTGCTGATGCTTATGAGAGTGAGCGGAGAGAACAGTAAGAGCTACTGCAAAGAAACATCTGCAAGGCAAAGAACCGCTTGGAAACTTTGGAGCGTATGACAACAAAGGCTTACGAGGACTTTCTCACAGAAACAATCACAGAGCCAATGTTCAATTCCCTTGTGGAGCGCACCAAGAAAGAGTCTGAGGACTTGATGAAGCAGATTGCTCATGATGAGAAACGGCTGGCAAAGAACGGCAAGAATGACGGCAATGCAAGGAAGTGGATTGACCTTATCAAAGACTATGCCGATATCACAGAGCTTGATGCTGACACCGTTAATCGCTTGATTAAACAAATTGTTGTTCACGAAGAAATTACTGAGGACGGAACAAGAAATATCTCGATGGAGATACATTACAACTTCCGCCCAACAGATGAATCAAAGACTTACAATCTATCTGAATACGCAGAGGCAAATTCTGTTGCCGAAGCTATTTAAGACAATTCTATAAAACTTCTCCGTACCAGAGTAGCTATTATTTTAGCTACTCGGTACACCCTTATATTTCCAACAAACTTGGTATAACACACTTGAAGGCATACAGTCATGGTATAAAATAAAAAAGATTAACTTGTAAAGGAACAAAGCTTTGTCCCCCAAATGGGGTAGGGTGTATGCCTTAGAATTCTCTTGTTCCTGGGGGTTAATCTTTTTTGTTTGGCTAAATTTTGATTATAAGAAAACCCTTATGGATAAAGGGTTGGTGTAAGCCTATTCAGTGTGCTCGATGGGAATTGAACCCACAACCTTTTGATTCGGAATCAAATGCGCTATCCAGTTGCGCCACGAGCACATAACACTGTATATATTAGCATGTTATGGTATAATTTTGAAGATATGAAAAGTGCTGAGAATATTAAACTAATTGTCTGTGATATAGACAATACGCTCATTCCTCATGGATCTGAGACTCTGAGTGAGCGCAATCGTAAAGCGTTGCAAAAAGCAATCGCAAATGGGTATGAAGTATACATCAATACAGGTAGACATTATACTTTCTTACAACCAACTCTATTTGATGATTTACCAATGGATTTGATAGGTACAATCAACGGAGCTTGCCTTGTAAGAAGGGATGGATCTATTATTGAAAAGCATCCACTTCCAACATCTTATATGGAACAAATTATAGACTTTGCCCAAAAGAATGATATTGGTCTTGGTTTCAAGTTTGCGGATAGGGTAGTGACATATCACAATCATCAAAAATTTGTGAATGGGTATGTCAATGGTGATCCTGTAAAAGCAAAGTTAATTCTAGATGATACGCAAAACCGTACACATCATCTAGATTATGGAAATCCTCTAGGTACATTTTTAGTAGGGGATGAAGAAGTAATTAAATCTTTTTCGAAAGAAGTTCCTGATTTGGTATTTGCTTGGTCTTCTTTGAAGGGATTTGATGTGTTCTTGCATACGATTAACAAGTCTTTAACGGTTGATGCGATATTGAAAGAAAAGAACTATACTTGGGATAATGTCATTGCCTTTGGTGATGCTGGCAATGATACTCCGTTTATTCGTAAAGCTGGTATTGGTGTTGCGATGGGTAATGCAAAAGATGATGTACGTCAGTATGCGGATATCGTCGCTGATACTTGTGCCAACGATGGTGTTGCGAAGGTTTTAGAAGAGCTAAAGATCATATAAGGGCTTATGCCCTTTTACTTTGGAGGTTGATGATGAGAGAATATAAACATTTAGATACGATTCCTACTGGACATGCCAGTGATGTATTGACGAATGGTTGCCTTGTACTAGAGGGTGGTGCCTTTCGTGGTTTATATACGATGGGTGTTTTGGATTACTTCATGTTGCATGATTTAAACATGCAGACAACAATTGGAACAAGTGCTGGTGCGCTATGTGGATTTAATTATGTGGCAGGTCAAATTGGAAGAGCTGCGATTGTAAATTTGAAACATCGTCATGATTCCAACTATGTTGGAGCTAGAGCTTTCTTAGAAGATGGTGGTATTATGGGTTTTACCTATCTTTTCAATGAGTTATCCAATGAGATTCCTTTTGATGAAGAAGCCTTCAACAACCCAGCAAGACGTTTTATCGCTACCACGACGAATGTTGAAACAGGTAAGACTGAGTATTTTGAAAAGGGTAAGACGGATGATATCTTCAAGGCGATTCAAGCCTCTGCTACGGTTCCATACATCTCAAGACCAGTGATGATCAACGATACACCATATCTAGATGGCGGTATCGCCACAAAGATTCCTTTGGATTGGGTGCTAGAGGAGAATTTCGATAAGATTGTAATTGTACGCACACGTGATAAGAGTTATCGTAAGGAAGTACGCTCACCACTGGAAATTGCAAGAAGAGCGTATAAAGATTATCCAGAGTTTAAGTTGGCATTGGTAGACGAAGCACCTCGTTATAATGTTCTATTGGATCGTATTGATCTATTAGAACAGCAGGGTAGATTGTTTGTACTTGCGCCAAGTGTACCTGTAGAGGTTTCAAGATTTGAAGGGAATCTAGATAATCTTGGAGACCTATATCAGTTAGGTATGAAGGATGCGGAAGAAAACTTTGAAAAGATTCTTGCATATTTAAAAAAGTAGAGTTTCCTCTACTGATTGAATATAGAATACATAGGATTATCGATATCGAATATTCTATGTTTTTTATTTGTGATAGGATTTCTAAATTCTATCCAATCTGCCCAAAGACCCATACCTGTAAACGTGGTTGTCTTTTTACCGTATAGGGGATCGTTGACAATTGGATGGTGAATGCTTGCTAGATGAACACGGATTTGGTGTGTTCTTCCTGTTTCTAACATGCATGAAAGTAAACTGTATGTTTGATAGTTGTTGATTCCATCAACTTGTGTAATAGCCTCCATACCAGTGGATGAGATGCGATACATTCCACTATGATGTCGGTCTCTACCAAGTTTTTGGTTGATTGTTGTATGAAATGGTAAATCAATATTACCAAAGGTAATTGCTTGGTAATGTCTTTTGATTTTTTTGGTGGCTAATGCATGGTCAAGCCATGGTTGAAAGAAGGGTATCTTTGAGTAAATGACCAGTCCTGTTGTATCTTTATCTAAGCGATGAATAGGACGGACTGGTTGGTGAATACCATGGTTGAGTTGATATCTAGCAGCGTAAGCATTCAAGCATGTTGGATCATCTTTTTCACTGTGTATGATCATGCCTGCATCTTTGTGTACGATGTAGATAAACGCATCTTCATAGATGACTTTGCATTCCTGGCCTGCCGGTAGCCAATCCACTGGTAGGTTAGGTATGTGGATTGTTAATAATTGATTGCCTATGATTTGTTTGGCGTTGGTGATGAAGGTGTTGTTTAGTTGTATTTGCTTGTTGAGAATGAGTAGATATTTGTTTTTCTTTGATTGATAGTAATCATTTAGAAAGTCTTCAACTGTTTTGTTTATATACTTTCCTTGGGTATCGATTACGATTTTGTTTGTGTCAATGGTGTACTTCATTAACCTAACTCCAATACAGTTATTGCCTCTACAAGTGGTGTTTGTGGGAAGAGGTCATATGGGATGATTGTGACTACATGATAGCGTTGTTTGAGTTGTTTTAGGTTTTTGGCCAGTGTAGCTGGATTGCATGAGATATAGACAATCTTCTTTGGTAGAACTTTGAGGATGGTTGATAACATTGCCTCATCCATACCGCTGCGCGGTGGATCAACTAGTAGGCAGTCTACAGTTTTCTTGTTGGCGATTTGTTGGAGTCCTTTGGCAGCGTCTGCACAGATAAATTCTGTGTTTTTGATGTGGTTGAGTTCTGCGTTTGATTTTGCATTTTTGATAGCGCTGGCATTGTATTCTATGCCATAGATGACCTGTGCTTTATCTTTAGCCATCAATGCCATCGTACCAATCCCACAATACGCTTCCACTAATACTTTGCATGTGTCAATCTTACTGATAGCCATTTGATACATTTTTTCGGCTTGATCAACATTTAACTGGAAGAATGATTCAGGGGATAATTGTACTTTGATCTGATCGATTTGAATTGTTAGTGCGGGATCTCCTGCGAGTATCTTTGCTGGGGAGCCGAAGATTTGATTACTCTTTCGATCTGTATTGATGGATTGGCTAAGTGAGTTTAGATTTGAGATTGACATGATGCGGTTGATGATGCTGGCTGGAATTGTTTCTTTGCCAGTGATTAAAGTACATTGAGCTTGGTCTTGGATATGACGAAGAACGATATAGCGTAGTCCTTTTTGTGTCTTTTGTGAGTAGGCCTCGTAGTGTTCATCGTTGAGGATATCCAAGATAGCGTGTCGTATTACTTCTAGTTTATCGTCATGTATGATGAAGTGATCGATTGGATGAAAGTGGTTTGTCTTTGGTTCATACATGCCGTTGATTAATACATCATGTGATTTTTGTACTGGTAGTTTGCATTGGGAGCGGTAACCGACTTGTTTTTCGCTGGCATGCATGGAGCGTACAAATGTTCGTTTTACATTTGCGTATTTATAGAGGGATTCCTCGAGTAATTGTTGTTTATATACAAGTTGTGATTGGTAGTCCATGATGAACAGTGGACATCCATGACTTTGTTCTAGAGGACTAGAGGAGTCGATGCGCTCTTTTGATTTTGTGATGAGTTTTTTGAGTTTGGCAATTGCATAGCGTGGCTTTTCGTCGATGATTTCAACATCAGCTATTTCATTGGGTAATACACCATCACAGAAGATTGGTTTTCGTTTTACATAGCCAATTCCTTCGCCATTAATTCCTAGTTTTTTGAATTCTACTCTCATATTTACCTCGCTTGCGGGATTACATTTCTTTTTACTTGTTTAGCGTAACATGGTTTTGTAAAACTGAGTAGTGAAATTAGAATTGTTAGCGTATTGCAAACGCTTACGTTACGTTTTAAAATATTAGTAATAGAAGCTAGAGATTCTAGCAAAGAAAGGGAAAGATTTAATCATGAAGAAATTATTTACTTCTGTGTTATCGCTTGCGATGATAGCAACGATGGCAGGCTGCAACGGTACTAAGACAGATGAAGGTACAACAACAACTTCTTCACAAGGTTCTACAGCAGAGATTGCGGTTGTTACTGACGTTGGACAGTTAATGGACAAGGGCTTTAACCAAGGAACTTATGAAGGTGCTAAAAAGTATGCGGAAGATCATGGGTTGACATATAACTACTATCAACCAGCAAATGGTTCCGATGCGACTGACAACGATCGTATTGATGCGATGAAACAAGCAATTGAAAATGGTGCAAAGATTATTGTCGCCCCTGGATTCTTACAGGCTACTGCGATGGAAACAGTTGCTAAGGAAAATCCTGATGTTAAGTTTGCATTCGTAGATGGATGGGCATTAGGTTTAGATAATGTTACAGCTATCGTGTATAAGGAACAGGAAGCTGGCTACTTTGCTGGATACGCTGCTGTAATGGAAGGCTATACAAAGCTTGGCTATACAGGCGGAGGCGGAGGTGCTAACCCTGCATGTAACCGTTTCGGTTATGGATTCGTTCAAGGTGCTAGTGCTGCTGCTAAGGAAAAGGGAATCCAAGTTGATATCAAGTATTCTTACAGATATGGTTCAACATTCTCTGCTTCAACTGAGTTACAAACACAGATTGCTGGATGGTATGCAAATGGAACAGAAGTTGTATTCGCATGTGGTGGATCAATGTTCCAGTCAGTTCTATCCGCTGCTTCTGAATATGAAGATGCTAAGATTATCGGTGTAGACGTTGACCAATCAGCTGAAAGTTCTAAGATTATCACAAGTGCTACAAAGGGCTTAAGTGCTTCTGTAGAGCGTGTACTTGGTCAGTTCTATGATGATAAGTGGGATAGTGAATTAGCAAACATCGCACAGAATCTCGGTGCTGCTGAAGACGCTACAGGTTTACCTGAAGACACATGGTCAATGAAGAATTTCACTCTTGATGATTACAAAGAATTATTCAAGAAGGTAGCTGATGGTGAAATTACACCTAAGGCTGAAACTCCTGAAGACTGCAACAACCCAGATTGGCTACAAGGATTCGACAACGTAACAATCGATTTTGAAGCGTAATAAATCATGAGAGGTATGTAGGGATGATAGGAGCGCTATCATCCCTACGTTTCTATTTAGGGATATAAGGACGGTTTTATATCCTGTATAAGTTCATACATGATATAAAACTGCATGATGCCTTGTATGAGTTTCCTGTATGATAAATATAATTGCTAGAATCTAGCACTGAAGGAGAAAGTATGGAAGAGAAAAATACGCATGATTCCCCGTATATCATTGAAATGCGCAATATTACGAAAATATTTCCTGGTATTATTGCGAATGACAATATTACATTACAGTTGAAAAAAGGTGAAATTCATGCCCTCTTAGGTGAAAATGGTGCAGGCAAAAGTACATTGATGAGTGTGCTGTTTGGCTTGTATCAACCAGAAGAGGGACAGATTTATAAGAATGGTCAGCCAGTGACGATCAATAATCCAAATGATGCCAATGACTTGGGTATTGGTATGGTTCACCAGCACTTTAAGTTGGTTCAAGTCTTCTCAGTTTTAGAGAATATCATTCTTGGTGTTGAGAATACGAAATTTGGTTTCTTAAGTAAGAAAGCAGCCCGTAAGAAGGTAGTTGAACTATCACAATCATATGGCTTAAATGTTGATCCAGATGCGTTGATTGAAAATATTACTGTAGGTATGCAACAACGTACTGAGATTCTAAAGATGTTATATCGCAATAATGATATTCTCATCTTTGATGAGCCTACGGCTGTATTAACCCCACAAGAGATTGGGGAACTGATGCAGATAATGAAGAACTTGGCGAAGGAAGGAAAGTCCATTCTATTTATCACACATAAGCTAAATGAGATTATGCAGGTAGCTGATCGTTGTTCCGTTCTTCGTAAAGGTAAGTATATTGGTACTGTGGATGTCAAAGATACAACCAAGGAAGAGCTATCCAATATGATGGTTGGCCGTGATGTGAAGTTTATTGTGGATAAGAAACCAAGTCAACCAGGTGAGGAAGTCCTAGGTGTCGATAAGCTTTGTGTCTTTGACAAGATTCATAAGAAGGATAGCGTACATGATGTTTCCTTTACGGTACGTAAAGGGGAGATTGTCTGTATCGCAGGTATTGATGGCAATGGTCAAACGGAGCTAGTCAATGCGATTACTGGTCTTGATAAGATCAAGAGTGGTAGCGTATCACTAAAGATTGATGGTGAGATGAAGGATGTCAGTCATTCTACAATTCGCTATAAGAATACACATGGTATTTCTCATATTCCAGAAGATCGTCATAAACATGGTTTGATTTTGGATTATTCTTTGGAACAGAACCTTGTATTGCAAAGATATATGGAACCTGAGTTCCAAAGCCATGGCATGATCCGCTTTAAGGAAGTTCGTCAATATGCTGAACGTTTGATTGATGAATATGATGTTCGTAGTGGACAGGGTCCAGTTACGATCTCACGAAGTATGTCTGGTGGTAACCAACAGAAGGCGATCATCGCTCGTGAGCTTGATCGTAAACATGACTTACTCATCGCAGTACAACCTACACGAGGCTTGGATGTCGGTGCGATTGAGTATATTCATAAGCAGATTATTCACAGTCGTGATAATGGTTCTGGTGTATTACTTGTCTCTTTGGAGTTGGATGAAGTAATGAACTTGTCGGATCGTATCCTTGTGATGTATGAGGGACAGATTGTCGGTGAGCTCGATCCAAAGAAGACAACAATTCAAGAACTTGGACTATATATGGCTGGTGTGAAACGAAATGTAGAGGAGGACAAACATGACGAAGAGTAAAAAGAGAAAATCCTCAGAAGGATTAAAGTCACTGAGTGCTTCTTTACTATGTATCTTAGGTGGTATTCTCGTTGGATTTATCGTTCTAGCAGTACTATCAATCTTCAATCCTAAGATTGGATTTGCGGAAGCGATTCGTGGCATCATGATTGTTTTGGGTGGACCTTTCTCTGGTGGTGGTAATTCCTTATTCCAACTTGGAAATATGTTGTTTAATGCAACACCACTAATCCTTACAGGTTTATCAGCGTGTATTGCGTTTAAGACAGGTTTGTTTAATATCGGTGCGCCTGGTCAATATTTGATGGGTGCGATGGTTACGCTAATCGTTGCGTTATCTCTACCATCTTCTTCGATGCCTGTGGCACTCATATGGGTGTTAGCATTTGTCAGTGGAACTTTAGCAGGTGCTTTATGGGGTGCAATTCCTGGCTTCTTTAAAGCATACTTGAATGTAAATGAAGTTATTGTTTGTATCATGACCAACTGGATTGCGGCAAATGTTGTAAGCTGGGTATTCAATGGTTCTAGATTTATCAATGTAGCGGAAACAAAGGTTAACTTCATCATGAAGACAACCGCAAACAATATCGCTACACCAACATTTGGTTTAGATCAATTATTCTCAGGTGGTTCGGTATCCTCTTATGCGGATATCAGTATCTTCATAGCAGCACTTGTAGCAATTGGTTTATATATCATGATGAATAAGACAACATTTGGTTATGAACTAAAGGCTTGTGGATTCAATCGTGATGGAGCTAAGTATACAGGCATGAACGAAAAGAGAAATCTACTTCTTGCGATGGCAATCGCTGGTGGATTGGCTGCGATGGGTGCTTCCCTATGGTGCTTAAATGGGCATCAGGACTTTAAGTGGGATACATATCAAACTCTTCCTACAGATGGCTTTAACGGTATTCCTGCAGCACTTCTTGCGGGTAATAACCCGATTGCGATTATCTTTACTTCGATCTTCTTGAAGTATATCAATGTAGGTGGTTCTAATTTGGCTGCTAATACTGCATTCAATGAGTACGTATCACAATTGATGGTTGCGATGATCGTATACTTCTCAGGTTTTGCAAGATATATCAGTTCAATTGTTGGCAAAAAGAAGAAATCTCTACAGGAGATTGAAAGTGAAATTAAGATGACGAAGGAGGAAAAGAAATGATCTTTATTCTTCAGAAAACGTTGATTTTCACAATACCATTATTGATTGTCGCACTTGCAGGCATGTTTGCGGAACGCAGTGGTATTATCAACATTGCATTAGATGGTATTATGATTTTCGGGGCCTTTATCGGCGCTGTTGTTACTTTGGTTCTTCGACAGAATATTCCTTTCTTTGTCGATCATAATCAATTGATGTTTGTTGTGGCGATGATTGCGGCTACCCTTGCGGGTGCACTGTTCTCATTACTGTTGTCAATTTCAGCTGTGAAGTTTAAAGCAGATCAAACAATTGCAGGTACTGCATTAAACCTATTGGCTCCGGCAATCGCATTATTCTTTATTAAAGTATTTACCAGCAAAGACCAATTGGAAATGGGTACTGCCGTCGATTCACTTGGACAAAGACAGGACTTTGGCTTTGTAATCCAGAATAAAGAGGCGACAGGTATTTTTGCGGTATTATTTGATAAAGCATATATCTCTACATATATTGCGATTGTATTGTTTATTATATTATCTATCTTCTTGTATAAGACAAAAACTGGGTTGCGTTTGCGTGCATGTGGTGAACATCCACAAGCTGCCGATTCAGTCGGTATCAATGTCTATAAGATGAGATATTTAGGAACAACAATCTCTGGTGCCCTTGGTGGCTTTGGTGGATATCTATACATCGCAACAGTTGCCAATGGTACAGCTTCGGGTGCTGTTGCTGGTATGGGTTTCTTAGCAATGGCAATCATGATCTTTGGTAACTGGTCTCCACTTGGGGTAGCGTTTGGTTCCTTGATGTTTGGATTCTTGAAGTGCTTAAGTGTGGTTTATAATCAGATTCCATTTACGAAGCAGTTAAACCTACCAATGTATTTCTACAACATCATCCCTTATCTTGTGGTATTGATTGTACTTGGTATCTCAAGTAGTAAATCAAGAGCACCTAAGGCAGAGGGTATCCCTTACGATAAGGGAAGTCGCTAAGAGATTTAACAATATGATGTGATAACGGCTCGTGGTTGATTCGATCAATTGAGCCGTTTTTTAGATGATTTGATACAAGATGATTGAGGCATGTAATCGGGTGAATTAGGAAAAAAGGGCATTTTGTGATAAAATATAGCTAGCGAAAGTAGGTGGATCCTTATGTATAAAATAAATGATATCGTCGTTTATCGCAGAGATGTATGTCGTATTACAGGTAAGAAACGCAGTGATTTTACAGGTGAGCAATGTTATGTTTTGGAGCCTTATTTTCCTACTTCTGGTTCTGTATCGATTCAGGTTCCTGTTTCCAATAAAGCAGGTCACTTACGTGATTTAATTACGAAAGATGAGATTAATCAGTTGATTATTGATACACCAGATATTGAAACGCTGGAAAGTAAACCAGCGAATATGAAGAGTCAATATACTTCTCTTTTAAAGGGAAATGATATTAGTGAACTCATTCGTATTATTAAGACATCTTATGGTCGTAATCAGGAAAGATTAGAACAACATAAGAAGTTAGCTTCCATCGATGATGAATATCTTCAGATTGCGGAAAAGTATTTATATGAAGAGCTTTCTGTTGTGCTTGGTTTATCGATTGAAGAAGCGAAAGCGTATTTTGAACAAGAGGTAGCGAAACTAGCTCTTGGGTGAGGACTGTATGGATCAGAATAGAACATTATTACAATGTTTTGAGTGGTATCTTCCTGCAGATAGTCAGTTATGGAATAACTTGAAGGTGCTAGCACCTTCTTTTTCTTCGCTGGGAATTACAGATGTATGGTTACCACCAGCGTATAAGGGAGCTGCAGGTAAAGATGATGTAGGATATGGTGTATATGATTTATATGACCTTGGGGAATTCGATCAAAAGGGTAGTATTCCTACCAAGTATGGAACCAAGGATGAGTATCTTTCTTTGATTCAAGAATTTCATCAACAAAAGATCAGAGTTTTAGCGGATATCGTCTTGAACCAAAGAATGGGTGGCGATCAACTAGAATACGTAAACGCACAACAAAGTAATCCCGGAAACCGGGAGGAAATTATCAGCGATGACTATCAGATAGAAGCTTGGACGAAGTTTAACTTTGTCGGTAGAAAGGGTAAGTATTCAACATTTACATGGAATGCAAAGCACTTTGATGGAACAGATTGGGATGAGAAGAGGAAACAGAGTGCTGTATACCTGTTGGATGGTAAAAGTTGGGATAACAATGTAGACCATGAGAATGGCAACTATGATTATCTGATGGGTTGTGATGTGGACTTTACAAATCAAGAAGTCTTAAAGGAATTACATACATGGGGAAAGTGGTATTTAGACTTTACACAGGTAGATGGATTCCGCTTAGATGCACTAAAACATATTGACTCTCAATTCTTTAAAGATTGGTTAAATGACATGCGTGCATACCGCAAAGATAACTTCTTTGTGGTAGGTGAGTATTGGAATGGAGACCTATCTACACTACAGGGATATTTAAGCCAAGTCGATGAGGATATGACCTTGTTTGATGTGCCTTTGCATTATCATCTGATGGATGCCTCAGATACGAATGGGAATTATGATATGCGGAATCTATTCAAGGATACACTTGTAGAAAGTGATGCTTGGCATGCGGTGACCTTTGTGGACAATCATGATACAGAGCCTGGGCAATCCTTGGAGTCATTTGTATTACAATGGTTTAAACCACAGGCATACAGTATCATTCTGTTAAGGCAGGATGGTGTGCCATGTGTATTCTATGGTGATTTGTATGGTATTCCTGCCAAGGGTATCGGTGTGGTTAGAGAGTTACCTTTGTTGATGAAGATACGTGCTTCATACGCTTATGGCGATCAACATGATTACTTTGATGATGAGGATGTGGTTGGTTGGAGTCGTAGTGGAGATGCTTCGATTGAAGATAGCGGATTAGCTGTTGTGTTAAGCAATCGTAAAGGTGGTTGTAAGCATATGTACATGGGTAGTCAGTTTGCTGGAAAAGAGTTTGTGGATGCGTTGGGCAACTGCAAAGAGTCAGTGGTAATTGGTGACGATGGATGTGGGGATTTCTTGTGTATGGATGGCAGTGTAAGTGTTTGGCTAAGTAAACAAGCAAGCGAAAAAGTAAGCCTTGACTAACAGAACTTCTATCGTAGAAAATAATACTGTAATTTGAGGGAGTAGCTGGCATAGCCCATGCAGCAAGTCAACATACTGGTAATAATACCTGGCTTGTTTTAATTAGCGAGACTCATGATTACCGTTTTTGGTAATGCATGGTCTCTTTTCTTTTTGGAGCGATGTAGAGCCATATTCAAAAGAGGAGTGTGAATATGATCAGAATGATTCTACAAGCAATGTTATTAGGTGCTGGTCTTGCGATGGATGCCTTTTCTGTTTCGATGGCAAATGGCATGAATGAAAAAAACATGGCAACCTCGAAAGTGATTAAAATTGCCATGGTGTTTGCTGGATTCCAGTTTTTAATGCCAATGCTTGGTTGGCTAGGTGTCCATACAGTATTATCCATCTTTACGTTTTTAATGGATTTCATACCTTGGATTGCCTTGATCCTACTTGTATATATCGGTGTTGGTATGATCAAGGATGGCTTTGATCAAAGTGAAGAAGATGAAGCACAAGAAGAAGCCAATACAGGAAAGTTAATAATACAAGGTATTGCGACATCCATTGACGCGCTATCAGTAGGTTTTACTATTGCGAATTATAGTTTTGTGTCTGCGTTTTCAACAGCTATCATTATCGCAATTATGACCTTTGGAATATGCTTTGTCGGCGTGCTTCTTGGCAAGAAGTTTGGTATGATGTTTGCCAATCAAGCAACGATCATTGGTGGTGCGATATTGATCTTGATCGGACTTGAAATCTTTGCGAGTGGAGTTGGATTATTTTAAGTTTGGAAAAATATTGATAAAGTCATCATGGATAACTAAGCTAGCTTGTTGTTCGTAAGCTGTTGGTTGTTTATTGATGAGTACTAAATTGTTTCCTATAAAGTATTGTAGTAATCCTGCAGCTGGATATACAACAAGAGATGTACCTAATACAATACAAGTATCTGCTTGTTGTAAAGCATGGATGGATTTTGTAAGTATTGTTTCATCTAAGCTTTCCTCATACAGGACGACATCCGGTTTGATAATACCGTTACAATTTGGACAATGAGGGATGCCATCCTGATGGATGATTTCATCTATTCCATAGTGATGATGACACTGCATGCATGTATTATGGAGTACACTGCCGTGTAGTTCTAATACATGTTGAGAGCCTGCACTTTGATGGAGTCCATCGATATTCTGTGTTATGACGGTTACTTGTTTTTGATGATCGAGGGATGCGATATATTGATGTACATAGGTTGGTTTAACATTTGGGTAAATCATCTTTTCTTTATAGAACTGATAGAAGGTATCTGTATGTTCTAAAAAGAAATGATGACTGAGAATTTTCTCAGGTTGATAGGGATACTTTTGGTGATATAGACCATCTTCACTGCGGAAATCAGGGATACCACTTGCGGTAGATACACCAGCACCAGTGAAGAAAACAATCCGATGCGATTGATTGATGATATCTTGTAAAAGACTAATCTTCTGGTTCATAAACCTCCTTTTGATACGTATGCAAAATAACTTTGGATATCTGTATGAGCTGATCTTTTAAATGTGTTGGTTCAATGACTTTAACACGATCATAGAACAACATAATCCAGTTTATAAATGTTGGTGTGACTGCTGTTTTGATGGATATCATAAAAGAATTTTCATCCACATGACGAATGATCATATTGCTGGAGAATTCATCAATGACGGTGTTTGCCATCTGACTATCACACTGTAGTGTAACGGTTTCAGATTTACCTGCATACATCTTCATGGATGTTTGTAAGTGTTGTTCCAAGTCAAACGCAACAGTCTGTGTTGCCTCATCAATTTCATTGATGTTCTCCATCTTATCTAATCGATAGTTGGAGAAAGAATGATATTTATCACTATACAACACGCAATAGTATTTACCTTCATAGGATGTAATCGCATAGGGCATGAGTATGTATTGTTTCTTATTTTTGCGATATTTCTTTTGTTTGGAAATTGTGTAATCGAAATAATAGAACGAAATTGGATGGAAGTGCTGAATTGCTTGGAGTATCTTTTGGATATTTGGGCGAATATTGTGATTGAGTATATTTGTTTGTTTCAATGCAACAAAGCTTTGTAAAGGATTGGATATTGCCAATAATTTTGTATAGAGTGTTTGAATATCATCTTTTGAAAGTGCAGTTAACTGTTTTAGATAATCCAGTAAGATAAACTGTTCTACCTCATCTAAGTAAGGTGGCAGGTAATATCCACTTGTATATTTATGTGTTTTGTATTGTACATGAAAGTTATATTTCTGTAGTGTTTCGATTGCTCGGTATATGGATAGTCTGGTCGATGGCAGCTCTTGTGCTTCTAGTAGGGTACTTAGTTCTGCCATCGATATGAGGTGTTCCTCATCTGGGTAATCATGTAGTATTTTTAATATTTCTAGTGGGAGTGCATTTTTATTTTTCATAATATGATAGATGTATACATAAGTATACATCTATCATATTATCATCCTTTACAATATGCAATGTAGAGGTGATGACTATGAATAACAAACAACTATATTTAATCAATCGTGCAGTATTATTTTTATCAATTGCGTATGCAGTAAACAACTATGTATTACCCGCAATTGTATGTAGTATTGTGTCTATCTTTTTGACATTAGAATTCAATGAATATCAAAATATGAAGAAGGGGTTTGTACAGGTAGCTATTATGTTTATATTCGCTAGCTTGATGATTGTACACTTAGAGATGGTATTGATATTCCCATGTATTCTATTATCTGTATTGGCTAGTATTTTGTTTGCGGTATTCTGGGTGGAGAATCAGACAGTGGTGGTTTCATCCATGATCAAGGCAGTACTTATATTGATGTTTGGTTTTTTACTGATTGCGCTTATCATTCCAAGTTCTACACAGGAGTTAGCAATGAATATCGTGTGGATTGCGATCGTCTTTATGCCTATGGTTATCAGTTATAGCTATGTTAAGGCAAGAAGTGTTATGACTGTTTTTGATAAGAATACTGTTTTGCGATAGAATGGAGACATGGTAGATTATCTAATCAATAAATTTGTAAAGAACAATGAAAATATTGAAGACGAACATGTAAGATATGCCTATGGAAGATTAACAAGTATCACTGGAATGCTTGTTAATCTTGTTCTGTTTGTGCTGAAGTTAAGCATTGGTCTAATCATGAATTCTGTATCTGTTATGTCAGATGGTTTTAATAATTTATCGGATTTGATGACATGTATGGTGACGATATTCGGTTATCGCATTGCCAGTAAGCCAGCGGACAAAGAACATCCTTTTGGTCATGGAAGAGTGGAGTATATCGTCAGTTTGGTGATTGCGATTATTATTTTGAATGTTGGGTTTGAACTGATACGTCAAGGCATCGGACAGATTTTACATCCAAGTACAGTACACATCAGAATCTACATGTTAGTGATTCTGTTATCCTCCATCACTTTGAAATTGTGGCTTGGGTATCTGAATACTACGATTGGAAAGAGAATTGATAATTTAGCGATGATTGCGACTGGACAAGATAGTCGTAATGATGCTTTATCAACAATGATTACAATTGTGGCGATGTTGATGGCGATTGTGATACCGGATTTTCCTTTTGATGGGATTGCGACGATTATCATTGCTGGATTTATCCTGAAGTCTGGAATTGATTTAATTAAAGAGATAATAGATCGATTGATAGGTAAGCGTGCTGATACGAAGCTCATGAATCAAATCAAAGCCGTGATTTTGGAATATCCGGAAATTCATGGGATGCATGATTTGATCATTCATGATTATGGACCTGGTGTAAAGATAGGTAGTGGTCATGTGGAAGTGGATGCGCATACGAATATCCTGCAGATACATGAAGTCATTGATCAAGCAGAGCGTAGAGTACAGGATGAATTACATGTGATGATGACTTTGCATATGGATCCAATTGAGTATGATAATCCTGTAACACAAGCTTATCTAGAGGATGTTAAAAACATAGTGGATACCATTGATCCAAGAATTACAATTCATGATTTTCGTACGGTAAATGGAAAGGAACATACCAATATTATTTTTGATATGGTAATACCGTACGATAGTAAGTTAAGTAAAGAAGAGATTCAAAAGTGTATCAACCAACATTTTGCGAAATATCCAAATCAGATATACACAGTGATTACATTTGATCATGATTATGGTGGTAGCTGATAGATACGGATTATAAGTAATATAACGACAATATTTTAGATTTCATGGTTGAGGAAGATTATGCATAAATATTTTTCAAGAAGTAATACATTGTTGATTATCGCATCTTTGATATGGGGTTGTGCATTTGTGGCACAGAATGTTGGGATGAATTATATCGGTCCTTGGACTTTCTGTTCTGCTAGATTTTTGATTGCTGGTATCTCTTTGATTTTGATTATGCCTTTACTTGAAAAGATACAACCAAAGAGTCATATCAATAATTCAGCTCAAGCTAATAAAGAGCTTGTTATCAGTTCTTTGATATGTGGTGTTGCCTTGGCAATTGGCAGTGGAATTCAACAGATGGCGATGGTTACTGTGCCAGTTGCGAAAGCTGGTTTTTTAACAACACTGTATGTGTTGTTGGTGCCGGTTTTATCTTTGTTTTTGGGACATCGTATCAAAGCGAAGATTTGGGTAGGAATTGTGATTGCCTTGGTTGGATTGTATCTGTTGAGTATGGCGGCTAGTCTAACTTTGGGAGTTGGTGAAGTCTTGTTGATAGGGTGTGCACTGATATTTGCGATTCACATCATCGTGATAGGACATTACAGTGTTAGGGTTAATCCTGTTAAGCTATCTTGTGGACAGTTTTTGGTAGCTGGTGTGATTACATTTTTTCCAGCGATTCTGATTGAGAAGCCTGTCATTTCGAGTGTACTTGCGGCATATATTCCGCTTTTATATACGGGTATTTTCTCTTCGAGTGTTGCGTATACCTTACAGATATTTGCACAGAAGGGGGCAAGTCCTACAATTGCGGGGATGTTGTTGTCACTGGAGTCTGTATTTGCGGCAATTGCAGGATATCTGATACTTCATCAAACGTTGACTGTGCGAGAGTTGATTGGTTGTGTGTTGATCTTCGTGGCGATTGTCATTGCACAATTTCCAGATCGTAGGGATATGGTGAATGTTACACAATAATAAGTAAATGAAAAGGTGCTAGTGATATAGCAGCTTTGTTGTTATGGAGCTTTAAAATCTGATGGGTTGGGGGTAGGCTATTAACTTTTGTGGGCACGAAAAATCATCGTACTCATTTTTTGTGGGGAATCCTAAATATTATAAAAACCTCCATGCTATTATCTTCTTATCTGTAGATCCATTCCATATAGTAAAACATCTCTCAGATGACTTTACTAAATTTCGTGTTTCCTTAATGAACCAAGATACAATCGTTTCTTTTAAAGAATCTAAGCTTGAATGTTATAGCGAATTTATCAAGCTATTAGAGAATTGGTTTGAAGAAATATGTAATTCATTTCAAAGACCAACAGATAACAGAAAACAGTCTAATGCATTAGCAGAGAGTTTAAATCAAAAGATGCGAGAATTTATAATGATCTCTAATGGTCTAAGCAATTTTGAAAGATTCAGAGCTCGTGTCATTTATGCATTGAACTATCGAATAAGTATTTCTCTAACATCCAACATAAAAGCTTACAATCGTAAACACAAAAAACAATAAATATATACATCTTCTCCAGTTTAAAAACAGGCAATTACTTAGAGAGAATCACTCTCTTTAAAATCGCCTGTTTTATCCTATCTCTCCCACGAGATTTTATTGCATGTTTTTTTGAAAACCCCAAACAATTTTAAATTTGCACAGAAAAGCATGACTAACTGGTTAATCATGCTCAACTTGTTTTGATTTTTGTGCTTTTATGACCTTCATACGTGAGAATTCCTCACGCTCTTTTTCCTCTAGGGATTCGCTCATATCTTTAATCGATGTCTGATAGCGAGGTATCACGACATTCTTTAAAGCATTTGCACGTTTTTGCGTCTTAGAGATTGCATTCGCTAAACGATAGATAGAGTTATCTACTTCCGCTAAAATCAGTGTAATCTCTTTGACTTTTTGGAATTGGATATACGCTTCATCGATTCTTGATGAGGTTCCTTCAAGTCCATATGGCACAGAGATATTATCTGGTTTTGTATAGATAATATTTGGCACCTCCACACCCATGACACTACGATATGTCACGCGAATGGAATCATCCACTTTGATCTGTTCTGTAATAGAACTGATCATACCACTAGACATGTTGGCCTGCTGAAGCAGGTAATAACCTGTTTGATAAGCACTGGTGATTTGTTCACGCAGTATTTTAACCTTTTCAACCTGAGACATCATCTCACGTATCAGGATATTACGCTTACGATCCATTAATTCAAAGCCATTTTGGGCAAGTGCGAGTGACTTGCGTGCTTTGATTAGATTACCTTTTGTCGCAACTAACTGCGATGGCATGATTATTCTTCTCCTTTAATAATCAATTGAATCGTATGTTCAGCGTGCTCTGAATCATAGTTGGCTTCGATAATCTTAGGATCAAGACGATCCAGTGCCTCTTTTGGTAATAGTGATAGCAGTGCCCAACCAAGTTCTAATGTCTCTTTCATGGAACGATTGACACGATATCCCTGTCCTAAGAAGACAGCCTCAAAGCGTTTACCAAATGCGATGTATTTTTTATCCAAAGTGGAAAGCTCATCTTCACCAATAACACTCGCCAATGAACGTGCATCCTGTACTTTTGCATAACATGCAAATAACTGGTTGGCAACATCCTGGTGGTCAGCTCTTGTATAGCCCTCACCAATACCATCCTTCATCAATCGTGATAAGGAAGATAAGATACCAATTGGCGGATTGATATTGTTGAGATATAGATCTCTATCCAATACAATCTGCCCCTCTGTTATATATCCTGTTAAATCAGGTACAGGGTGTGTAATATCATCATTTGGCATTGTTAAGATAGGAATTTGGGTAACAGAACCCTTACCACCTTTGACAATACCTGCTCTTTCGTATAGAGAAGCTAAGTCAGAATACATGTATCCTGGGAATCCCTTACGTGATGGAATTTCACCCTTGGAGGATGAGAACTCACGTACAGCCTCACAATACGCTGTCATATCTGTCAATATAACAAGAACATTCATATCACATTCATACGCTAGATATTCTGCTGCAGTTAGCGCACAACGTGGTGTCATAATTCTCTCTAGGATTGGATCATCGGATAAGTTGATGAACATGCATACCTTATCCATAACACCTGTCTCTTCAAATGAACGTCTAAATGTATCCGCTACATCGTTTTTAACACCCATGGCACCAAAGACGATACAGAAGTTATCGGCATCTTGTCCTGTCAAGGATGCTTGACGGACAATCTGACTGGCTAATTTATCATGTGGTAAACCTGAGCCAGAGAAGATAGGTAGTTTTTGTCCACGAATCAATGTATTCAATCCATCGATTGCAGAGATACCTGTATTGATGTAGTTTCGTGGATATTCACGTGATACTGGGTTTAATGGTTTACCATTTACATCCTCATATTTGTTGATGTAAACAGGACCCAGATTATCAATTGGATCACCTACACCATTGAATGTACGGCCAAGTAATTCCTTGGATACACCTAGTACCATAGGATGTCCAAGTAGCTTTGTCTTGGTGTTGGACTTTCCAAGTCCATCAGTACCTTCAAATACCTGTATGATGGCTCTTTCTCCTTCAATCTGTACGACTCTTCCCTTACGTGTTGAGCCATCATTTAATTGAATGGATACCATCTCTTCATTGGATACCCCTTTTACATGATCCAACGCAACAAGAGAACCCTGGATTTCATCTAAACCTAATAGTTGTAAACTCATTGAAATCCTCCTCTCTTATTGGATTGATGCAAGTAATGCATCAATCTTTTCGTTATATGTATCTAGTAAATCAATTTGGTTATTTGGTACATCGTATTTCATCTTGATGACATCATCGAATACACCTGTCTGAGTCATCAAGGAAACTGGAATGTGTTTCTGAATATAAGGAATGCATGCTTGTCTTAAATAGTGAATGACTTTGAGCATCTTATATTGTTTCTGAAGAGATACATAAGTATCTTCAGGATGGAATGAATTTTGTTGTAGATAACCTACACGAACAACACGACCAATCTCTAACGTTAGTTTTTGATCTTCTGGCAATACATCAGAACCGATCAACTTAACGATTTCCATCAATTGTGCCTCTTCATGAAGAATGGATTGCATCTCTTGACGAAGATCAATAAAGTCATGCGCTACAGACTTATCATACCAACGCGTTAAGTCATCAACATACTCAGAATAGCTGTCTGTCCAGTTCACTGCTGGATAGTGACGCATATACGCAAGTGATTTATCCAGTGCCCAGAAGCTACGTACAAATCTCTTTGTATTCTGCGTAACAGGCTCTGAGAAGTCTCCACCTTGTGGAGATACAGCACCGATTAAAGTAACAGAACCCTGCTTACCAGCAAGTGTATCAACCATACCTGCACGTTCATAGAACTGCGCAATACGTGATGGTAGATATGCTGGGAAACCTTCCTCAGCTGGCATCTCTTCAAGACGTCCAGAAATCTCACGTAATGCCTCAGCCCAACGTGAAGTTGAATCAGCCATTAAGGCTACGTGATATCCCATATCACGATAGTACTCGGCAATCGTTACACCTGTATAGATGGATGCCTCACGTGCCGCAACAGGCATATTTGAAGTATTGGCAATCAACACCGTACGATCTAATAAAGGTTTACCAGACTTAGGGTCAATCAGATCACTAAACTCCTCAAGTACCTGTGTCATCTCATTACCACGTTCACCACAACCTACGTAGATGATGATATCCGCATCACACCACTTCGCTATTTGGTGCTGTAACATTGTCTTACCAGCACCAAATCCACCAGGGATTGCAGAAGAACCACCCTTGGCAATTGGGAACATCGTATCAATGACACGTTGTCCCGTAATCAAAGGAATAGAAATTGGTTGACGATTGATAATTGGACGAGGATTACGGATAGCCCATTGTTGCGCTAGTTTTACCTCAACTAAGGATTCATCCACATCACTCTTTACAACAAGTAATGTATCTGTAACGGTATACTCACCAGAATCTTTCGCTTCTACAACAGTGCCGTTTAATCCTACAGGGATTAATGAACGATGCTCAATCAGTGATGTTTCAGGTGTTGTCGCAAAGATTTGACCTGAGTGAACCACATCACCAACCTTTACCAACATCGTGACATTCCACTTCTTAGCCTGATCCAATGCTGGTACTGACTTACCCTCCGCAATAAAGGAACCTTGTTCCTTGGCAATTTCATCCAGAGGTCTTTGAATACCATCATAGATATTTCTAAGAATACCAGGACCTAGTGTTGCGTTTAATAAATGTCCAGTCCCTTTGACCGGTTCATTTGGTTTTAGGCCGGTTGTAGATTCATATACCTGAATCATCGTCTTATCTTCATCTACACGGATAACCTCACCAAGTAGTTCCTTATCGCCTACGTAAACCATCTCACGCATAGCGAAACTCTTTGTGTTTCTTACAGAAATGACAGATCCATTAATCGTATAAATCACATCACTCATGATCTTCACTTCCTTCCGTGATAATAAAGCCTGAATGTTGACGGAAGAATTTACGTGCTTCCTCCAGTCTTTCTACAAGATCACAACGATACTCAAGACGGCTGTCTAAGTCCGTATATGTAAATCCACCAAAACGGAAATATCCTGTCTGTACATTCGCTTCAATATTTTTTTCTTTTAAGATATCTTTGAATAGCTCTTCATCCTGTTTTCTAACAGTGAATACACCATTCTTTGTGATTGATACCTTATCGATATTCTCCTCTAAGTAAGAGCGATATTCATCGGATTTAACGAAATCCTCAATCTTCTTAGAAGCTCCATCTAATAACTGTTTTATAAAATCCATACGTAACTTTAAGAGATCTTGTTTGATCTTTAAAGTCTCTTGCGATAGCTGAGATGAAGCACTCAAACGTAAGTCATTTGTCTCTTTTTCAAGATAGGCTTCTGTTTCTTTACGCAATCCCACTTTGAAGTAATTTAACTGTTCATCATGCATCATCTGAATTTCTTTCATGACAGTCTCTTCAACAAGTGTGGATTGGCTCAACATATCGGACTTAATGGATTTGATTATTTTCTCTTCAAAATCTTCCATTGCTCACCTCTATAGTTTTACGCCAATCGCCTCACTGATATAGCGGTCGATGGTCTCACCAATCTTGGCAGAACCATGACGGTCGGATATCTCAGTGATTAGCGGTCTTTGTAATGTCAGTTTCATTCTAGCCACAACATCAGCGACTTGTTCCATCGCCTTAGTTGTCATTAACACGATTGCGATTTCAGGATCATCAATCAACTGATTTAGCTTTGCTAGAATTTCTTCTCTTTCATGTAATACGATACCCTCAAAACCTGCAAGTCGCATGCCCATAAGTGTATCGTTATTATCACTAATACAATACGCTTTCATAAGGCTTCCTTATAGTGCGTTGATAATTAAGATAGAGATTAACAAACCGTAGATAGCAACACCTTCACCCAAGGCAACGAAGATGATTGCACGACCGAAGTTATCGCCATTTTCAGATACAGCACCAATCGCAGCAGGAGCAGCAGAAGCTACAGCCCAACCAGCACCAAGACATGAAGCAGCGACAGAAATCGCAGCAGCGATAAAGCCTAGACCTTTCGCAAGATCACCAGTCGCAGCTGTTGTAGTTGCCTCTTCAGCAAGAGCTGTGAATGAGTGAGCTTGGAATAATAATGTAACTAAGAATACCCCAGCAAAGATAGAGATTTGGGCAAGAATTCTTGTCTTAGCATTTGATGTATTTACGCCCTTGCGTAATAGAATCCATAAAGGACCAACAACCAAAATGACAGCGAGTAATGGTAATAAAATTTCTTTTGTAGTTAATAACATGATTTTTCCTCCTAGTGTTTATTCTGCTTGATCTGCAGTATATGCTTGATACTTCGTACCGCCACCATTGTAGTAACGGCTAAACATTTCGTAATATTCAAGACGTAGCGTCTGAATACCAACGATCAATCCCTCTAATGCCATAACAAAGATATTACCGAATATCGCAACCGCAATACCTGCATTCCCTGTCATCTTAACAAGAGTCATAACAACCAACATCATACCAGCATGGCTTAAAACGAAACCACCAACACGAAGATATGACATGGAGTTTGTCACAAAGCTCAACAATATTTCAAATGCTTCAAAGAAGTTCATAACGAAGTAATTACCCCATCCACCTTCCGGTTTTAATGGATGACCTTCAAACTTCTCTGCGAAAGCTTCCTTCATCATGAAGCACAAGATAGGTACAACAATAAATGGAACTACGAATACTGGCTTTAATAAGCTAATCTTCATCACCATCAACATGACAGCCGCAACGATAATAAATCCGTAGAATACAAATCCTGCAACACCATTCTGTGAGAAGAAGAACTCAGCCCATTGTTTCTTACGAGCACGATTCCACATATTCATAACCATCGTCACAAGAATCAATACACCACCGATCGCAATCGCACCGATTAGCAGTATCATCGTACTATCCGAGCTCATAACCTCAAATAATTTATCTCGTACGCCAAATAGCGATTGGTGGATAGGATTTAAGAGGCTTTCATAACCAAACACAGAGCCGAACAAGAAACCAAAGATAGAAGAAGTAATACCAACTCTACCAACGATACCAAATAGCTTTCCCTTCTTTTCAAGAAGGAATCCTAGTATCACTAGGACTAAGCCCTGACCTAAATCACCAAACATGATACCGAATAAGATACAGTAAGTAATACCAATAAATACCGTTGGATCAAAGTCATCATATGCAGGTAAGCCATACATCTCAATGAACAACTCAAATGGTCTAAAGAACCAACTATTCTTTAATAGTGTTGGACAATGAAGTTCACTTACCTCACTTGGCTCTTTCACTCTAAAGTCAACTGGTTGATTCTTGAAGGCAGCCTGATATGTCTCAACATCACTAGCCTTCATAAATCCACTTAAAATATGTTTTTGATCTAAGATAGCGACATACGGATACATATTACATATCGAACTTTGACGTACACAGTACGAATACATATCCACCATCTTTAAACGACACTGTTCAACTCTTTCATGGATATCAAAGTTCGGTATCTGCATCGGTTCAAAGAATAAACTTTCGAAGATCTTCGCTGTCTTACCAGCATAGGTGTCACTTGTCACATATACCAACCATACATACTGTTGGGTTGAATATAGACGATGTAAGACAAACATCTCTTCACGATATAATGATAGCTTCTTGAAACTATCCATTGGTAAGCGACCAAAGCCAAAGTTCAAGTACTCACAACTATGAATGCGTTCAAAGCTTAATTCTGATAAAGCCTGTAGTGCCTTCTCATCATCAGGAGATAACACTTCATTTTGACTATCCATATCTAAGCCAAACTCTTCATTTAATTCTTTAATATACGCTTCAATTTCATCTGTCGTATATTTTGATGTGACATTCTCTTTGATATGTAAGTCACAACCAACAGCGCGTGCAATGTTTTTTAAGGTCTGTAGATAGTCCTGATAAGGATTTTCTGTACTGATAACGCTACCGTGATTATCATCATTGATGATATTCGTCGCAATCTCGGGCTGTAATAAACCAGTCTTCATCGCCGTCAGTAACATTGTGTCCAAATGTTCCTTATCACTGCACGCACTTACAAATTTCATTTTTTCGATTGCCATGTGCGATCCTTTCTTAATAAATGAGCATACTCTTAATTCTATCTTGAGGGATTTGATAACGGACACCCTCAATCACATTGATTACATTCACAAGCTCAGTACCCGCCAAAATGACATATGCTTGTAAGGCTAAGTTTGGTTCGTTATACATTCTCATAAAATGTAAATTCATGTTGAATATAATCTGATGTGTAAAATGCTCAATATAGATAAACTTCTCATTCTTGATAAATTGCTTATAGCGAGAATTCTTCAACTTGGTTAACATCTGCTCAGGAGTATCGTTTTCAATCATGTTGTAGAGATCCTTCATACTGAAATAACAACTATGATTGGAAAGCATACGCTTGATACCCTCTTTTGGAACACTGAAGTATTTCTTTAAACGATAGATAATCTCAAAGTTCTCCAGCTCAATATTTGTTAAGACAAGTTCTCTCATCTTCTCTTTGGCATAGTTATTGGCATATTTATCAATGGTATCTAAACATGCATCGTAATATCTTGCACGTAGACCATGTTCTAAACTGATATAGTCAATTTCCTCTAACGAAGCTTGCCGGTATTGTTTCAATACATCAAAATATAAAGTATTCTTTGTAATCTCTAAGATTTCCGCAAACGATGAACTATCTGCTAAATCCTTTAGGGAAAACGAAGTATATTTACTGATATATAACGGCAAAGACGAAATCATATTCTGTCGTATCACTTCATTTTCTTGATCAGATAACGAGCGAATCTTCATCAGGATTAAATCAATTTCCATCGGCATAACCATATTATGTCCAACCTGCTTTGCATTATCATCCGCATAGCGAATCAACTTTGCAAAACGATTCGTCGCACTTGTGCGAATTAGCACTTCCAGCTGGCCACGATGGATAGCCTTGGCATTGATACCCTCTAGAGAGTCCTTATACAGCGTGTGATTCTGAAGATAGGCAGCAATCTCACCAACCGACTTCTTCTGCAACATCGTCGCATAATCACTGGCAGTTAATCCTTCCGCTAGCATGGCTCTTGCCTTAGCAGTAATCGCATTACTTAATCCACTCATCGATTACTCCTTACCAATTTTGCCAATTGTATAGTCTGCAATCATCTGAATCCATTTATCTTTATTTGCGTTAAATAAATCTTGCATACGCTTGGATTCTTTTTCATACATCACTTTCGTTTCAGCTTGTTTCTTTTCATGATTCATGCGGATTTCTTCGCGCATCGATGTCACTTGTTTTTCGACATCTGACCAAGCCTCATCCGTCAGTTTCTTTTTCTCTTCATCAATTGCCTGTTTTAGTTTATATTTCATTTCATGGGCATTCCGAATCTTTTTTCTGGTTTCTTCATCCATTGCGATAAGATCTTGAATCACTTCTATTTCCATGAGTCACCTCCCATAAGCATAAGCGCATACAATTATATTCCTTTTTAGTGTAGAATGACATAAAAAACTTGTTAAAATCTACCAAAATTGAGCAAATACCACTCAAAACCACAAGCTCTCATTAAAAAAATAATGATATTCGCAACATTCTATCAACACTACACATCTAAAAAGTCTCTAGTTATATACCCTATCAGATATATAACTAGAAACTTCTATTACTTATCACCAATCAAATCAATAAAGGATGTTCCATTCTCTGGTGCAGGAGCATCAAAGTATTCACAACAAGAAGCACCCATATCAGACATCGTCTTACGTGTTCCAATTTGAATACCGCTGTATCCTTTGCGATAGATCAATAGAGGTACACATTCACGTGTATGCTTAGAATGTCCAATGTTTGGATCATTGCCATGATCAGCTTGTATAATTAAGATATCATCTTCATTTAATTCAGGAAGAATCTTTGCTAGACCTGCATCTGCTTGTTGTAATACTTCTACATATCGCTTGGAGTTTTGTGCATGTCCTGCCAAATCTGTTTCTTGTACATTTGTACAGATGAATCCATGATCCATCTCTTGTATAGATTTTAGTGTAATATCCATCACCTCAGGTGTAGGTACACAAGAGATGGACTTACCTAGGTCATTGGCAACGATATCTGCAACCTTACCAATGAGGGTACAAGGTATACCCATCTTTGTAAGAATTGTTGGAGCCTGTACCTCTTTATTAACGCCATATCCAAGATGTAAACATTGATATCCTTGATCATATGATTTGGATTTGGCGGAAGCGATACCGATATACTTTCCTTCTTTAATCTCTTCAGCATTGAAGAGATCCTGCATGTTGTTGCCGGTACCACCAAACACAATGACACGAGCAACAGTAGCGACATCACGTACTAACTTAGCAATTTCATACTCCTTTTCAAAACTGATATAATCCAGCGGAGCTGTTACGTTATAACACATTCCTAAATCAGCTTCTAAGTTGTCCGCAACCGTAACATATTGATCAACAACCAGATAACGTAAACCAGAACGATTGATAACATCAACATGATGCCCATGTTCTACTAAGTACTTTTCAACCTCATCCACCTTCTGTTGGAATGGCACAAATTGCGGTTTCTTAGGTTTAGTACCCATAATTTCTTGGTGTCCCATAAAAGTATCTGCACCATTATGCATCAGCTCACTTCGCCCAAAGTTTGCTAGAGGATTGAATTTCATATTTTCACTTTCATATCCAAAGGCATTCATCAAGCCAAGCTTTTCAAGTGTAGGTAGCTTTAAATCTGGAAAGTCATGGAGGATAGAACGTAGTGTATTTGCATTTTCATCGCCTGCTCTTGCAAGCGCTGCATCGTGCATAGCACCTATGCCAAATCCATCTAAAACAATGATGATAAATCTCTTTGTCATTTCTTTCCTCCAAAGCTATCGTATAGGCCTACAATTTCCGGATGACCTGTATGTACTCCTTTTAATAGGCATACATCGCTTCTTGTCACAAACACCTGAAAGCGAAAAGCCATAATCGCTGTATCGCCTACTGAATGTACATGTTCTAAACCAAAGTGATAATCAATGGAATCCATATTTGGTAATACAACTTTATCCAAAGTCATGCTTGCATAGGTATTACCAACAAGACAACTTTGTATATGTCCTCTGCGATAATAACCACCACCATAGATATACGCTTTTTCATCAAGATTATGACTGACTTCCGATAGATATAACACACATGGAATTTCATTTGTTTGATGATGAGCATGATATGGTGTTGTACCACTGAGTCCATGTCCTGGTTCAGCAGATGTAATTTCAGGATATGCATGCATCTTTTCAATCGTATGGCAACATGTAGCAGATGGTGCATTCACATTCGTGATATGACAGCCTAAGTTTTCAAGAATTTGTTTTGCGGATAAAACTGTCTTTAGATTTTCTTGTGGTTGTATATCATTTGTCTTTTCATCATAGAGAAAGCATGGGAAACTATCGACACCTGCAATTTCTATATGTGTAAATTGCTTTGCTTGATTTACTAATTCTTCTAGTTGATGTAAGTAAAAACCTGCGGTTTGTCCACTGTAGATTAAGTCATTGTTACCGATGACACGAATACATACTTTCTGTTTCTGATTCAGCTTTGCACATGCTTGTTCAATCTGCATGAGTTTCTCAAATGAGTAAACTGTAATGTAGTCACAACCATATGCGATGATCTTTTCAATATATCCTGTTGGTATCTGTACTAGATGACCAACATGAGCCAAGTGAAGATGATTCTTCATCATTACTTCCGCCTCTTTAAAATCCACAACAACAGCACCATGATATCCTATCTTTTCCAACTCTTTGGCTAGATATGGATTTCTGCCAATCTGTTTTAACATGTAGTACAGTTTAATATTCTGCTTACAAGCAGCTTCATATATCTGCTTTGCGTTGGCTATAAATTGATCAACATCTACTACAAAAGTATCAGGTAAGATCTGCCCATTTTGGTGCAAGGATACAACAGTATCAATCAGTTGAGGATTGGTTTGATTCAATTTCTCTAGGAACATGATTTCACCTTCTCAATACTTTGCTTTAGAATACGAATGATAGTATCTGCACCACCACGATTAGGATTGATACGAATCATTCTATCTTCCAGTGTTGGATCAGCTTCTCTAAATGTTCCTGATACTCGATAGAACATCGGCACAGCTTCATACTTAGATTCTGCCCCAACTGGATTTGGTAATCCCCCTAGCTTCTGTGCTTCTTGTAAAACTGCTTTGGCAATATTCTCTTTCAATTCTACAAGTAACACTTTGGATTGCGCATTGGCTAAAAAAGCTTCTTTTACTTCTGGAATCTCACCAGAATTAAGACGACTAACAAGTTCTTCATTCACCTCTGCTTGTATCGCTAAAGCGACTGGTGCATATGCAAGTCCACGTAAAACTTCCATTGCTTGTGGGCCCTGTACCTTAGAGCCTCCAGAGTAATTCATCTTTTCAATCTGATCGAGTAATTCTTTCTTACCAACAAGTAAGCCTACCCCTTCTGGTCCAAGCAACTTAAAGCATGAGAAAGCAGAGACATCTGCACCAAGTTCAACACCTATATGTTTCACCTTCATAACTGCATAATTATCATCTGTAATAATCTGAATATCTCTTACAGATTTGATTGCCTGTATCACTTCGTGCATTTCATAACTATCCTCAATTGCCTGTCTTGTATATTGGATCAATGCAGTATGGATATTTGGATGTTTTAACAATACTTGCTTAATATCATCTATATCATTGTAATTGGCAACGACAGGAACCAATCCCATCAAGTCCATAGATACCTTGGTTGTTGGATAGATTGGTGAGGAATGCACAAGAATCTCATCATTGGCTTTCGCCATCGCTTGTAGACCAAATCGAATCGCACCTGTACCAGAACCTGTTACTAACAATGCTTTCTCACTATGGAAATATCTAGCTAATACATTTTCAACCTTCTGTGCATACACTGGTTTATTTAAACCAGGAACAACACCAAAATCACCAGCATTCAAAAACTCACTACCAGAAAATTCCTTCGTGATTTCATCAATCAAGCGAAACTGTTTTTCTTTCGCTTCTTCTAAAGTAATTGACTCTAATGGATAAGTCTTCATATTATGCCTCCAAAATCCCAGTGAAATTCTTAGATACAATTGTTGAAATATCTTCTTCCTTCACTCCTGCCTTCTCTAGCATCGGTAAAAATGTATCCACAAGATATGCATAACCAACACCACCATTCTTCTTTAGGTGACTTTGTCTTGTGATGTCCATGGACATCAATAACTGCTTTGTATAACCCTCTGCAATCAATGTCTTAATATAGTCAACGCGTACACTATCCTCCAAGTATTTCGTCTTACCAATCGTATCAAAGGCAACGTTAAACCCATTCTTTAGTGCATAGCGTATCTCATCTAAGTCCTTAGACAATGCTACATGTGAAATAATCACTTTCTTTGGATTGATTCCATTCGCCAAAAAGAAATCAACTTGTTCACGTATCAATGTCCCAAGTGTTGTATGTGTAATAATCACAGCGTTTGTTTTCTTTTGGGCGATAACAGCTGCTTCAAATACCTTATATTCATCAGCTGTCCACTCATGATTACTAGTACCGATTTCGCCAATCACTTTAGCACCCTTGGCGATATCGGCCAGCATAATACTAGCCAGTTCTTCAACTGTGGATGTAGTAACATATGCAGGCATGAAAGGTGTTTTATAAAAACCAGTAGAATTGATAATCTCAATTCCAACTTCCTCAAATATTTTCTTGTTGTTGTTCCAATCTACACCAATGCCATGGTTGGAACAATCCACCCATCGTACAACGCTCTTATCATGTATTTCTTTTAACTCATCTAGGCAGTCTGTATATCCATTTAATAGACAGTCTGGATCATTCTTTCCCTTTGATAGATCAATTCTTGGATGTTCGTGTGAATAAGTTATATTCTCATATTTCATTGTTTTCACCATACCCTTTTCTAAACCATGTTTCTGGGTTTCTAAAATATCTTTCAATCAATTCATCTTGTGGAATGACTAGCTTACGCATCATCTCTAGCATTAAGCCAATCTTTCCTTCTTTTGATTCACAGATACCTACGTAACTAACACCTAACTTTGATGTCGGTATCGTGATTGCGGTAGCGTGTGCCATATTAACAACACGTATAAATCCTTTTTTCGCTGCTTGTTGTATTTGTAAAGTCCTATCATCAAAGTGACCAAAGACACTATCACCAAATCCCTCTACATCAACAGGACCTTCTTTTGAAATCATAAAGTCAATTGTTGGTAAAACATCATTAAGATATTCTATCAATTCTTGACGAGGTCCATATCGATCTGGATACACTACTCTTTCCACTGGGAATGAATAGCATGTTTCATCATCGTTGCTTACAATGATTCTATCAATTCCTTTATCATCGAGTGATATCACCTTTTCTATGCATGCATAGAGTTTTGTCTCATCACTTGCAATAATACCAAGTGATGGTCGAAATAAAATATTATCAGTAGATAGTTTTTGATAGTGATTCATATGTTCTTCATCAATGAGATAGGAAATAAATCCAAATAAGTTTAAGCTCATTGCTGGTGCAAGTACAGAACCTCCACCATCCGATCCAATTCCTATATCATTCATTCCTAAAAATACATTGATTGCAGTGCCTGAGGATGAACCACTCATGTACCTACCTGTAATTGGGTTAACCAACTGTAAGTCAATTGCACGACCTCCTATTGCCATATGATCAACGGTGTGCAATTGATAAGCATATGTGGAAGTAAGCTGATTGATAAATGATGGATGTATATGGGAATCATTTTTTACACCTAGTAATAGTCCATTTCCTTCTTTTACATCAAATGTGTTAACAACAGAATGAAAGGGATTTAACACAGCTAGTTTATGCATATCACTAACTTTCATATATACCTCCAAATGGATAAGCGGTATACGGTAAACAACCCGTATACCGCAAGACTTACGCATTACGCTACTGGTACTAAACTAATCAATTGAAGTACTAATAAGATATTCAATAAGATTCCAAATAAGATACAAGCAACTGGACCTACAGCTAATTCAACGATTGGCTTCTTGGAAATTCTATTGAGTAGTAAGCAAGCTACAACAAATAGTGCACCTGAGCCAGTAATACCTGTAAAGGCAGCGGCCATTGCTTCAGCCGCAACAACACCACCTACAGTTAGAGCAACTTCCAATACTTTATTCATTGAAGTACGGATGTGTTCTCCCATATCCTTCATACCCGGGAATTTATCCATTCCCTTAGCAAATACATTGATCAATGCTAATTCAACCACCATAACAATTGCACCTACAAGTGCAGCTACAAATGGGTTTCCATGTAGGAGTAAACCTACAACGAATACGAATGTTGAACCAACAGGTCCATAAACGCCAGTTACGATAGCAGTTGTAAATACAAGTGGAATAAATCCAATTGCACGTGCTAAGGCAACCATACCTGCTTCTGCCCATGATGATTCAGCAACAAGACCTAATGAGATAGGATCACCAGCAACAATGCCAAGTGATGTGGCCATCGCTACTAAGCCACCCATGATTGCAAGTAACCACCAATTGGAACGAATTCTCTTAACCTTGTCACCAAATGTAGATACTAACGAAGCATTTGCATCGCCTGTTCCTTTCACACTTGCTGCAAATCCAATTAAGCAAATCATACCTGCAAGCATAGCCATACCAAATCCGTTTAGAGATACCTTTGCATCACCTAAAGCAAACTTACCGAATTTAACTGTTAATAGAAAAACGCAGAAGGTAATAATGCCTGCAATCGCACCCTTCTTGAAACCGTGTTGATATCCAACAGCTACAGCTGGGAAGATTGCAAAGGCAGCAGTTACATAAGTGGAAACTGATCCTAGACTACCTAAGAAGTTGTATGGTAGTGCTGCGAATACATTTACGATAAATTCTAGACCAACTAAGATGCCTACTCCATAAAGTGCACCTACGACTCCTGCAACGATAGTTCCTACAAGAGAATCTGGGCAGAATGTACCAATAATGTCTGTTGTTAATAAGATGCAGTGAATCAAAATAATCGAAGCTGCAATTGAGGTTGGAATGGCAAAACCAATTACAAGACCAAAGCTAATTGCAAAGCTCATTGTTGCTAGTTCTCTTCTGGATATCTGATTGTCATAAAATTGTGGAACAATCGGACGGAATCCATCATTGAACACAGCAATACCTTTGTTTGCGAGTATAGATGCTAGAGCACCAATCGCTGCTAAAACTAAATATCTCATTTTTATCCCCTTCCTAGATATTTATTATCCATTCTTCTCTTGAATGGCTTTTAACCAAACTGGTAATACTTGTTCCATATGTTGAGACGTAAAGCCAAAAGCTATACGGCCTTCATTGACAGCAGCGATAATCTCATCATCAGGCATAATCTTTCCAGGCATGGAGATTGTCTTACATGCATTTGCGCCAAGCAATGCGATTGCCATTGCAAGCGCACCTCCACCACCTGTATTACATGCACCGATATAATAATCAAACTGACCTGCCTTCATTGCCATAACTGCATCAAGATCATTCTTTACAGCAAGTTCAACATTACCTTCACCAAAGTATTTCTCGATAAAATCACGAATCTCCTGTTTGTTAATTTGTCCTCCAACAACAATTTTCATATTGTCCTCCTTTACTCACTCTTTAGTAATAAGTTACACAGATGCATCAACAAGAATTTCTCTTCACTTTCAGGAATTTCAACAGGTGCATCTTTCTTTAACTCAGCAAATAAATCCTGTGCTTCCTTAAAACTGCTAGATTGTTTCACATCATCCCAAATGGCGTCGTCTAATGTGTCAACTTCACCATTTGTTAAAATTCTTTGTACAGCCATCGCTAGATGAGTCGTAAACATTTCCATCTTTGACTCCTCATAGTGAAATGGTTCTAATTGATCAATCACATGATTGACATATTCCGCTACAGAATCTTGAATCACTGCGGCAGAATGTAATATTTCAATTCTATCTTTTAGCATTCTTTCTCCAATATTCAGTATTTTGTATATTTGACTGAATTAATCATATACTGATTTAAATTATTGGTCAATCTAAACTTTTGTAAGTAATTGATTACGTATTTCTTCTTTCCTGTTTGTATCTATTCCATACTCTTTTAAGAAGAATTCATCATAGCTAGAATACTGTTTTAGAATTCCATCTATCATCTCTTTACCCATAGCTTCATCTACTCCAGCTTCCATCACGATTCTTTGTTTGAGTGATGGATTTAATCGTATCTCATCATGATGTTTCTCTAGTGCTTGTTGGATTCTATCATGGTATGCAACATTTGATTGTAAGTAATCGTGCATCATATCTTCGATAGATACACCTAGTAATTGATAAATTAATATAGCTAATGCCCCTGTTCTATCTTTCCCCGTTGCACAATGAAAGAGTAAAGGAAAGTTATCCATATCTTTCAATAGTTCCAACAAGAACATAAAACTTTCATTGCGGAACATCATATCTCGATATAGTTGATGCATATGTTCATGTAATACTGTAGGTGATGATTGATCATCGATGATCATCTTATGGATACCATATGGTGAAAAGTCGACACCTTCCCCATTTCGATCACGCATTCCACTAACACGATATAGCTTGATTCCATCCATGATTGGATCAGGACTTTCATATGCTTCATAGGATGTTCTTAAATCAAATACAGTATGAATGCCTATTTGTTTTAGATGTTCAAGCTCATCTTCATTCATCCATCCAAGATAGCAACTACGATATAACAATCCTGTTTTCACAACTCTACCATCTTGTGTTTTTACTCCGCCTAAATCTCTAAAATTTGTAATTTCCCTCATGTCTACCTCTAGTAACTTGGTGTCATCTTTCCTTGCATTACAAATTCTTGTATACGTAGGATTTCCTTAACATCTAACATATGTCGTAGCAGTTCAGTCATCTGTGGTGAATTCGCTGCCGTAACAACAACCGCATTTGTATCATCGTTTTCATCAATCGATACTGTTTGATAATTAATGTTGGTCATCTTATCGATGATTTCATCTTCATTCCAAACAGCCGCATCTATCTCACCTTTTTCAACCAAGTGTAATAGATTGCTAGATTCTACTGGGATATACTTTACTTTCTTATCGCCACAGATTCTCTTTGTCATATCACTTTGATCGATAGAATCGCGATCGATACCTATCTTCATGTGATTCTTTACTTCTTTAACCTTGCGATCATGGAAGAGAATCACATGCGATGAGCAGTATGTTTTCTCACCAAACTCACTGACAATCTCAATACTGTTTTGATGTGCCTTCATGAATTCCTTTGCGGCGTATTTGGATACTACCGCAAAGTTATAACGATTCTCTAATACCATCGCAATTCGATTCTTCGCCCCTCGCATATAGGATAGTGTCATTGGAATTCCATGTTTATTTTCCATCGTGGTAATAATACCTGTCGCAAGACCTTCATACTTGCGTGAATATGGTAATGGCATTGCGCCTACCAATAAATTAATCCCCGCAAGTTCTAATAGAATTTTGTCATTCTTACTAACAACATAAGAACCCAAATGTCCTTTACTTACGATTTCAATCGCATGATTGGCTTGTAGAGTTTTTAGTGCTGATTGTGCAGTTCCTCGAGATATTCCAAGCTTTTCACTTAACTCAGTAACTGTTGGTGTACGGTCGTCAACTTGATACTTTAAAAGTACGTTTGCAAGTCGCAATACAGCCAATCCATTTTTACTCATCAATTGATTTTTATAATCCATGATTCAACCTCACGAAACTATTATAAAATGAATGTTCAGTTTTTTGAACATTCATTATTTAAGATATTCAAATAGAGCAATACATCCCTGATTGATCTCTTGATATGCTGTATCAAAGTCTCCACTGTACCAAGGATCTGAAATACTCTTTGTGCTTCCTGTATATTCCAGTAACTTATGAATCTTGCGCTGTGGATCATATTGGAATACCGGTAACATATTTTGAATATTTCTATCATCCATACCAATAATGAAATCATAATTATCATAATCACTACTTTGGATTTGTCTTGCATGTTTTCCATCGCAAGAGATTCCATGTTCCGCAAGTTTCTTCTTAGCAGCTGGATACACAGGATTTCCTACACCATTCCATATCTCTTCACTACTAGTTGCGGCAGACTCAATGTAGAAGTCATCATTCCTATGATTTCTATTTACTATATCTTTCATGATAAATTCCGCCATTGGTGATCTACATATATTTCCATGACATACGAATAGTATTTTTATCATTATTTCTTAACCTCACATTTCTTAGTTCTATCTTGAAACTTGAAACAATCCATGTAAATTTTAGCTTTTTGATACTATAAAATCTAGTAGATATCATCAATGTATTAGTATGACTACACCATAGTGATATAAAAACTCTAGACCTAGTCTAGAGCTGTTGTATTACTTTAGTTTTTGACCTTCTTTGAAGGCTGTACCAACTTTATCACCTAAAGCAACGTATTCATTGTTTGCTGGATCAAATGCGATTGGCTTTAGTTTCTTACGATCAATCTTGCCATCTGCTGTGGCTGATTCATCAATTGAAACGTTGACAATCTCACCGATGAGGATACCATCCTCAAAGCTTTTTACTGTGCATTCCAATGCCATTGGTAATTCATCAATCAATGGAGCATCCACAAATCCGCTCTTCGTCGCATGGAAACCTGCTTTTTCGAATTTATCCTCTTCTTTTCTACCAGATACAAGTCCTACGTAATCGCAAGCAGCGACATAGTCTTCTGTTGCCATACTCACTGTAAATGCTTTACGTTTTTCTAGATTATCTGTTGTCTTATGGATACCTAAGCTAATTGAGATTTCTTTATAGTCCGTTGTAATACCCCACGCAGCATTCATCGCATTTGGTTTTCCATTCTCATCATACGTTGCGATAATCAATACTGGTTGTGGTAACATAATTGGTTTTGCGCCGAAATTAATTCTTGTCATACTTTTTACCTATTTTAGCAATCGAATTGCATGTCTATGATAACACATGTATTTGAATGTTTCATATAAAGGATGAATGAACTATATCTTCACTTTGGTTCGGAATCCTCTTGTAGAGTAGTAGGATTGTGTACCGTTGTAGTAGATAAATGTTCTGCCATGGCGTTTGTTGGCAAACAGTGCTTCGCCATGGTTGTAAAAATCATCATCTGTCTTTAACCAACTTTGTGACTTGTTATCAAAGTCATCTAAGCTTTGTAGGTATAAATAATCTTGTTGGGTTAGTAGTTCTGCTTGGATTTGATTGAGCAGTGATTCTACAGAGTGATCTGGTTTATTTGTTTTACGTTTGTTTCTAGCTTTTTCATCGTAACAAACACTGCATCTTTGTTGTGGCATTTCTTTACAACAATCGTAAAACCAAAAGGAATTACCTTCTTGTTTTACGACATCTGGTTGTCCACCTGTTTCTTCCATCGCAAGTAAAACATGCATGTATGGTGTTACTTGCAATGCATGTTTAACATCTTGCCAGTCGACATTTTCATGTCGATGCATGTTTTGATGAAATCTTTGTTCAAGAATAGTTAATAGTTCATCTTTATTCATAGTCTATAGTTGTGCTGCAAACAGCTTAACGAATCCAAGGAATAATCTTTGGATAATATTGTGTCTAATGTCATCCTGTGCCATCTGATGTGATACTTTACAGGATTCAAGGTAGTCTTCTTTGACATCTAGTACTTTCTTAGAGTTGACAAGGCACGTACCATTTTCAAAGTGTAAGTATAGAGAACGATAATCTAGGTTGATGGTACCGACAGTAGCGATACGATCATCACTGACGAATACTTTTGCATGAACAAATCCTGGTGTATACTCATATATCTTTACCCCACCTTGGATCAGATTGCGATAGAAGGAGCGTGTTAGATTCCATATGAGTTTCTTATCTGGAACACCTGGTGTCATAATGCGCACATCGACTCCTCGTTTAGCAGCTAGGATAAGTGCGTTTTCTAATTCTGTGTCGATAATAAGATATGGTGTAATGATATATACATACTGATTTGCACGATTAAGTATATTCATATATACGCTTTGGCCTGTATTCTCATTATCAAATGGTGTTTCCCCGTATGCACAGATATATCCATCATGTTGTGTCGTTGGTTGATCTACTTTGAAGACGGTGTAATCTTCGTCTGTCTTACGAATTGCATTCCAGTTTGTTAAGAAGAGTACTGTATAGGACCAAACAGCTTGTCCTTTGATGCGGATGCAGTTATCTTTCCAATGACCGAATACTTCTTTTAGATTAATGTATTCATCTGCTAGATTTATACCACCAGAGAATGCGACCTTGCCATCAATCACCATGATCTTACGATGATCACGATGGTTCATAACAGCGGAAACAAATGGACTGATGCGGTTAAAGCGTACGCACTTAATACCCTGCTCTTCTAACATATTGGCATAGCGAATTGGTAAGCTGTACATAGAACCCATATCATCGTACATCACACGTACATCTAGACCTTGGGCAGCCTTCTCTTTGAGAATCTCATACATGCTATCCCAAAGTTGACCACGATCGATGATGAAGTATTCAAGGAAGATAAATTTCTCAGCCTTTCGCATCTCTTCCAACATGACTGGAAAACCCTCTTCACCTACTTTGTAGTAATCAAAATCAACGTTGCGATAGAAAGGGAATCCTTCTGTTTGACTTAGATAGTGGAAATCACCTTTTAAATCAGGAGTTTCCTCTATCATTTCGTTATATACTTCCGTATCTTGTTGATAGTATTTTTTCGCATCCTGCGTAGATGCGACGATACTGCGAGTTGTCCTAGAGCCAAATAAATTCCCACCCAAAAATAAGAATATAAATGTTCCTGGAATAGGAAATTATAATATCAAAATAATCCATATCATATCCGATGATAGATGACGTGAGTTATTAATGATTGAAACAACAGTAATAATACTCAATAAACGTAGAATCAATTCTATCCATGCAAAGTGTGCTGTAAAGTAGTTAAATAAGACGTAGATGATGAAAAACTCTATCAATGCGCCAACAGCTACGATGCCATACCTTACGATTCTCTCAAATATCTTCATAGTATATCCCCTTCTATATTTGATGTTATCAACTACAATATACTATCTGAAACGATGGATTTGTCTATTCATATATTACGATGTATCCAAAATTCATACATTTTTTCTATCGAAAAGGTTGTAAAAAAGCCAATATTAAGAGAAAATTATATGCGGAATTGAAAGGAGCTAATCAAATGATTCAATCAACAGAAATCAAACCAGGACAGTGTTTCGTATGGGAAGGCGAACTATATCAAGCTATCACAGTCGATCGTAACAAAACAGCTATGGCTAAGATGAAAGTCGCTGTTAAAGTTAAGAATCCAAAGACTGGTGTCGTAAAGGAACTAGGCTTAATTGGTTCTGACCGTGTAGAGGAAGCTTTCATCGATAAAAGAGAAATGCAATATCTATACAACGATGGAACAAACCTCATTTTCATGGATACAGAAACATATGAACAAATCGAAATCCCTGCTAGTCGATTAGATTGGGAAAAGAACTTCTTAAAGGAATCTTCTATGGTAAACATCCAAGTTTACAACGGAGAAATCTTAGGTGTTCAATTACCTGATAAGGTGCAACTACAAGTAACTGAGTGTGAAGTTGCTGTTAAGGGTAACACAGCTACATCCGCAACAAAGAACGCAACTGTAGAGACAGGACTCAATGTTCGTGTTCCTCTATTCATCAACGAGGGAGAAATGATTGAAATCTCCACTGCTGATGGTAAATATTCAGGACGTGCTTAATCATTGAAGGGGCTGTTATGCGTTACAGCCCCTTTTTTACTTTATAAGCACATCTTGAAGATATTGATAACGTCCTGTTGATCCAGTGGGACAAAGGCATGCTTAAGTCTATCATTTGCACAAGCAGAGCTTGCCATTGCCGCAAAGTTTGTTTCATCAATACCAACTTCATGCAATGTCATTGGAATGTTTTGTTGCGTGAAGAAGTCTTGTAATGCATGGATACCATCGAGTGCTAATTGATGTTCATCTTGCCCCTCAAGATGCCATACATTCCTTGCAAATCTTGCAAGTCTACCTGTAATGGATGGATCTTTTTGTAGGATATATTCTAGCCATCTTGGTGTTAGAATAGCTAAGCCAACTCCATGTGTAATGTCATAGTATGCACTGAGTTCATGTTCCATCGCATGACATGGCCAACCTGTACTCTGCTTGCCATATTCAGGAATACCTGAACAGGCAACGGAAGAATTCCACATCAGATTTGCACGAGCTGTATAATTGCTAGGTTCTTTTAATGCGATTGGTAAATTCTTGATGACTGACTTTAAGATACCCTCCTCAATTGCCTCAGATAAATCAAAATCATCCGTTCTTGAGAAGTAACCTTCCATGATATGACTCATAATGTCTGCTGAACCTGCCGCTGTTTGATATGCAGATACAGAATAGGTATAGCTTGGATCACATATGGATACCTGTGGGAAGGTAAAGCTTCTGCCAATCTTTTTATTGAGTGCAAGATTGGTAATAACACCACCATCATCAAATTCAGAGCCAGTCGCAGCTAATGTCAAGATATCTACCATTGGTAATGCCTTTTTGTCTCCACGAGATTCTAATACCATCTGCCAATAATCATCACCTTCATAGTAAGCTCCAACAGCGATTGCCTTTGAACAATCTAGCGTACTGCCACCACCTATTGACAGGATGACATCGATATGATGTTCCTTGCATAACTGTGCACCACGTGCTACTGTCTCAATACGTGGATTTGGTTCAATACCAGCACATTCCACAACTGTAAAGCCACCTTGGTTTAAAATATCCATAACTTGGTCATAGAGTCCTATCTTTTTGATAGAGCCTCCCCCATATGTCAATAATACTCTCTTACCATATTGATTTAAGCTTTCCACTAAATGTGAAATTGATCCTTTGCCAAAATAGAGTTTGGTTGGAATATAATGTTCAAAGCTTTCCATTGTATATTCTCCTTTTCTATAGTGATACAAATCAATTATTCAAAGTTTACTTTGTTGTTATCGAAGCTTTTGATTTTTGCAAGACTTTCGACACGATAGCCTTGTTTACGTAACTTCTCTCCACCACCTTGGAAGAGTTTTTCTACACAGACACCAAATCCCACAACCTTTGCGCCGCTTTGGTTTGCGATATCAATGAGGCCATCTGCTGCTAAACCATTTGCTAGGAAGTCATCGACAATTAAAATATGATCATCTTCGTTTAAGTAATCTTTGGATACTGTTACTGTAAAATCCTTGTTGTAAGTATAAGAATGTACGTGTGAGGTATATACACCATCCCCAATATTTTTAGATTTTGCCTTCTTTGCGAAAACAACTGGCACATGGAAACGTTGGGCAATTGGTACTGCAACCGCAATACCAGAGGCCTCAATCGTTAAGATACGTGTTATCTTTTCATCTTTATATGGACGGTAAAATTCATCTGCCATCTTATCAAGCATCTCAATATCGATTTGATGATTCAGAAAGCTATCTACCTTTAGAATGTTTCCTGGAAAAACCTTACCATCTTGTAATATCTTCTCTTCTAACTCTCTCATAGGTTATATAGTTTTGTATACTTCTCTTCAAGGTAATCTAAGTAGTAATTTACGTTAAATTCTTCTCCTGATACCATTTTCATTAGTTCTGGTGCTTCATATCTGAATCCATACTTATGGATATGTTCCTTAAGCCAGTTCATGATGACATCATATTGGTTATTGCTTAACAATGTATCAACATCTAAGTCTTTACGCATTGCATGCATGTATTGTGCCGCAAATGCAGTACCGAGTGCATAAGTTGGGAAGTAACCAAAGCTTCCATCTGACCAGTGTACATCTTGTAAAATACCCACTTTATCATTTGGTACATCAACACCCAAGTATTCTTTATACATTTTGTTCCAAGTCTCATTTAAGCCTTCTGTGGAGATTATTCCATTGAAGAGTCCCTTTTCAATTTCATAACGAACTAAGATATGTAATGGATACGTTAACTCGTCTGCCTCTGTACGAACAAAGGATGGTTTTGCGACGTTGATTGCTTCAGAAAATTCTTCTATTGATACATTGCCTAGCTGGGTTGGGAATGTTTCTTGAAGCTTTGGATAATGATATTTCCAGAAGGCTGTTGTACGTGCCAAATAGTTTTCGCACAATCTGGATTGTGATTCATGCATACCAGATGAAATTCCTTCGGATAGAATCATGCCATCATACTTAGGATCTACATTATGTTCATAGTATGCATGTCCTACTTCGTGAACTGTAGATAATACTGCTGAGACAACATCGTTGGTCACGTACTTCGTTGTCGTACGGCAATCATTTTCGCATGTCCATGATGTAAATGGATGTTCAGATTCATTCTGATATCCCCATGATGAATCAAAGTGTAGATATGCAAGTAGTTGTATCATGAATTTCTTTTGATCTTCAATTGGGAATTCTTGATGCAAGAATGCTTCATTCTTTTGTTTTGCCTTTGTAACCTTTTGGATAAGTGGTACAAGTCTTTCCTTTAGTGCCGTAAAGAATACGTCGTACTTTTCTTGTGTCATTCCCGGTTCATAGTCATCAAGCATTTGATCATATAAATTCTTATCGCTATTGCGATAGCGATACAGTTTCTTACTAACTTCGATAATCTTCTTCAAGTATGGTTCAAAGATAGAATAGTCGGATTGTGACTTTGCCTTAATCCATGCATCAAAGGATTCATCGCGTAGCTTTTGGTATGCGACAAACTCTTCCTTTGGAATGCACATCGTATCCATTGCTTGCTTATAGTAAAGCTCTATCGCACGTTTGTTGTCACCATCAATCTGCGGGTCATCCTTTAATTCCTTTAAGAGCTGAATCATTGCTGGATCTGTTTCAATCGAGAACAATTCTCCTGCAAGATACGCGGAACGTTCATCACGATAAGCAGCTCCTGCGGATGGTGCGACTGTCTGTTTGTCTATACCAATGATTGCTAATGCCATCTGATATGCAGAACGGCGAAATATCCAATCTTTATATTGTTGTAGTTTCTCTTCGTATGTCATGATATTCCCCTCCATTTCATTGCGTTTATCATATACCCAGCAACTATCTTATGGCACTTATAACGCAATGTTTGTTACTTACAGTATAGCCTAAAAATCTGATGAATCTGTATTATTTTCTTTCCAATTGGAAAGAAAAACAGGAGTTATAAACTCCTGATTGGATTACTTTTGGAAGTATTGTTTTAGTTTAGAAATGATTTCATCTAAAGCAACACCTGTACGCTCAGACATCTTCTCCACTGTAGCCTTTGGCAACATGATTCTGGCAAGAGGAGTATCAAGTGCTCTAAACTTATCACTGATTGTAAAGAGATACTGCTTTAGATTAGGATCATCATCCAATAAATCCTTTAGCTTTGTCTCCGGTGTAATGCTTTCAGGATCAATTTTAGAAGAACTTGTAGCCACTGGCTTTTCTTCTGCTGGTGCAGGTTGTTCTTCTTCTACGATGCCATGTTCATTATTAGACCATGTTAGAAGTGTTTGGGAACCTGTTAATGCACGGATGTGTGTGCAGTCCTGCATCATTTCTAGGATACCTCTAAACTTACCGTCTTCATCTCTTACCGCAACATACTTGATGTAGATGAAGATTTCTGGTTTGTTGATCCAGAATTCAGCTTCGTTTTGTTCGCCACTTCTGAATTTCTCAATGATTTCTTCAACGATATGAACACTCTTCTTTGGGTGGCAGTTTTTTACATCGCGTCCGATAACATTCTTAGAACGTGGGAATACACGATGCTTTGTGTCTGTATAAAAACGTACGATTTCGTTTTCGTCTACGTAAGATAAGTCAACTGGCATATGTTGATATACCAAGTTAATTTGTTCAAGTGTCATCTTACCTGTCTTCACATCAAACTCTTGGTCGTTACCAATATGATAGCCATACTTACCAAGAAGGTTTGCAAGTTCATTTGTAAATCCTTCTGTTGGTTTTGAGGCTGCTGGTATTTCTGTCTTTGTTGGTTCTACGGTAATATTCGCAAAACCAATTTCTTGATCACCTGACCTCATATCTTCAAATTCTTCTGCAGAAATTAATGCTAAGGCTGTAGGATATAGTACTGTTTCTTCCTTTTGCATTAAATCTCTTACATCTGCTACAACTGTACTTTGTAGTTCGATGAATTCATCTTCCTTGCCCTCTTTAATTAAGTTATAGGCTTGTGTGATTTCATCACGGATAAAGTCATCTAATGTCCACATTGTCGTTGTAGGACGTGTAAAGCCCTTCTTTTCAAGCACTGGATATAATTGATTCTGCTTGCGAGAAAGATGCTTACGCCATTGAATAATCTGATCATATAATTCAAACCATTGGTTCTTGATAACTGGGTATTGTACAAGGTCTTCTACGGATAGTAAGAGTTCTTTCATCTTTTCGTTTTCACGATAATAACATGCGATAGGATGTGTCTTAGGCAAATTTGGTTTACTTGTATTTAAGATGCCATCAAACAAGTCTAACATCGCTTGGATATCTTCCTTACGGCATTCATCATCGATTTCTTCTTTTAATTCTTGTTCAATAAGGGCTACTTCATATGGTTCTAAAGTGTGCACCTTCTCTTTGAGAATGGCACGGGCTTCCTCCATTGTGAGCTTTCCCTCGTCATATGCATTACGTACTTCAAAAACTGTTTTTAGTTTTTCATCATTTACATTCTTTAAATATTCTTTCATATCAGACACCTCCTGTTAGTATCAGCAAACTAACTTTATCAAGTATCACCGATTTTGTCATTTGAGATTATCATATTTTTCTAGAGTATGAAAAAGACCATAACTTTCGCTATAGTCTTGTATAAAATAGATTGATTTATTCAGCACCCGTAATTGTCATGCCTTCTAAGCGTGTTACAGATGGTACGACTAGGTTATTGTACTGTACGGTTTCTTTGGACATGTATAGTTCCTTTACGTAGTCGTTCATACTTCCGGATAAGGATCCCCCAGAAACAACTGTCACCTTATCTCCATCATGTAAGTATCCTAGGCGGATTTCACCAAAGACATTTCCTGTCACTGGATCTACTTGGAAATCGGAGAATTCAACGACTTCTAAATACTTACCTGTACGTAGTGTTGCCTCATCCTTTTGTCCGCCTGAGACAACGACGTTAGAAATCTTGAAGCTATCCTTGAGGTTCATGTAACTAGCAAACATACAGCCACCCCAGTATTGCGTTGGAACATTTGCATCTAAGAGTGTTACTTCACGGATTGGTGCTCCTTCATCATCGTAGTTAAAGTTCTGTGATGAGTTCGGTAGTTCTCTTACTGTCTGAAGTGTAACCTTATCACCCTTTACATCTTGGGCGATGGCTTCGCCAAGCTTCCAATCACTGAGTTTACGATATACACTACCTGCAGCTAGCTTCTGGATAAAGTATTGATAGATGCTTGTAGAATCGCTTGTACTAAAGATAACAGCCATCTTTGGTAGCTTTGGTGTAGATACTGCACTCAGACGGTCTTTACCATACTGTAATGTCTTAGTGACATCGCGTGTTAAGCCTTCTTTATCGCAATCACCGGAGTTGTACATACGATAGAGTTCAATTTCATGACCATCTTTACGGGCATTGACAACTGATTCTACCATGGAACTTGGATATGTCTCACAAATATCCACGCCTTCAGAGTTTATATAACGACGTTCTACTTCGTTAACGAAGATTTCATAGCTGTTGATATCTTCTGTTTCTGTTTCGTGAATGGAGCGCATTGTTGTAATAAAGTCTTCTGCGACCTTTGCAATATCGACTGCCTTTTGATTGTATACAACATCCTGACTTGGCTTTACAAGGGAATATACCTTGTTTTTTACAAAGCCTGCAGTGTAGATGAGTTGATCCACTTTATGTTTGATGTCCTCGATGGAATCTGTTGGATTGATTTCATCACTTGCGCTACCAAGTGCTTCACCATTATCTAAAGAACGATGAACCGTAAGTTTGATATGCTCTACATCTTTTGCACGGTTTTGGTCTAAATCATGACGAATAAAGTAGAATTCCCAGCCACGCGTTTTTATGTCTGTGATTTCCCAAGCATCAGCTTTAGATTCTTTTAGAATTTGAATAATCTTCTCTAACATTAGCCTAATCTTCCTTTCGTCTTTAAATATGGTCCGCCATCACTGACTTTGACCCATTCCTTGTGGCCCTTACCACAAGCACCACAACCGTATACTCCACGGTCACCAGATAACATTGAAACATTACCTAATACTTCTGTTACATATCCTGTCATGATGACTGGTCCAACAACCTTACCCGTTAACTTACCATCCTTGATTTCACGTCCAAGCTTGAGGATACATTGAATACCCCAGTGCTTTGGATCTTCCATACCAGAGGACATACCTTCTAGTAAATATCCGTGTTTCACAGACGCAATCATATCTTCTAATTTATCTGTACCGGAATCAAAGAGTGTATTCGTCATACGTGTATAAACTTTATGTTCATAGTTTTGACGCTTGCCGTTGCCAGTTGGCTTTACACCTAAACGTAGTGCACTTAATGCATCACAGATACCGCTACGTAAGATACCGTTTTCGATTTCAACGACATCTCCGGCAAGTGTTCCTTCATCATCAAACGCAAAGGAAGTTACGTTATCTGCACAGAGTGCACCTTCATGCATGGTCACAAGATCACTACCTACTCGCTTGTTGATAAAGTCTTTACCAAGTGCACGGTTTTTAACGAACATATCCATCTCTACACCATGACCAAACGCTTCATGCGCGATAAGTCCTGATACTTCCGGTGTTGTGATGATGTCATATTCACCTGGTTCAATTGGATCTGCAGTTAATACTTCTTTTGCGAATTTCACTGCATAATCAATCTTATCCTTTAACTGTGTAAACACTTCAGGTCCACCTAAAGCGGATAATCCCTGGTAGCCAATTTCATTTTTACCATCCATCACGATGATTGGTGCGACTACCCCTTCGCAATACACATAGCTCTGTCTTAAATCACGATTTGCAGTTAAGAATAACTTTGAAACGTGAGTGGATTGTGCAATCACCATACAATCAACAACATGTTCATCCTTGCTGATTGCCTCAAGTGAATAAGAATTTAAGTCATTTACTAGCTTTTCAATATCTGTATTTTCTGGTAACTGTTCACATTCCTTTTCTACAAAAAGTGTGAGTGGTTCATCCTCTAACTTCTTTGTGTTGTATACCACCGTCTTTGTTAGTTTTAATACTGCTAGCTGTGCATCAAGTTCCTTCTTAATCTTTTGATACGTTTCTTCAATGGAATTTGCATCGAAGTGATTAAATGCATATTCACTGTATAAACCATCTTTATAGACACGCACAACACTACCGCGTTCTGTCGTTAGATTGGAAGAACTGATAACTTTCACCTGTTGAGAGATGCGAATTGCAAAGCCCTTAGAATCTGTCGAAAGAACACTAACATAATCATAATCTTTGCCTAGTTTAGACACTAATTGCTTTAAACTTGGCGCAAGTGTATTTAAATATTCTGAAAATGGTGCTTTCATATTTTTTTCATCCTTTCATTTTGCTATATTGTACATCAATTTATCTTGCTTGGATATATTATTTTTGTAACATCTAATCGCATTTTCATTGTTTTTTCAGATAGAAATCATTAAAATAGTTAGGAAATGACAATTATGGGCGTGTGATACACGGCTTTTTGCATTTTTAGATACAGAGGAGGATCTAACATGCGTATTGGTATGGATATTGGATCAACTACTATCAAGTGCGTCGTCCTTGATGATAATGATCAAATTATATATTCCGCATACGAAAGACATTACAGTCACATCCTTGAAAAAACACGTGAACTGTTAACATCTTTGAATGATACATATTTAAAAGGAAAGAAAGTATTCTTTGCGATATCAGGTTCTGCAGGTATGGGTCTTGCGGATAGCTGTGGGGTTAGCTTTGTCCAGGAAGTTTTCGCTGACCGCGTAGCCGCAAATAAGCTCAATCCAGGAACAGATTGTATTATTGAGCTTGGTGGTGAAGATGCCAAGATTCTATTCTTAACAAATGGTACAGAAGTTCGAATGAACGGTTCTTGTGCTGGTGGTACAGGTGCCTTCATTGATCAGATGGCAACTCTATTAAAGATGAGTGCTGATGAAATGGATAAAGCAGCCCAACAGGCGACTCGTAAGTATACGATTGCTAGCCGTTGTGGTGTATTTGCCAAGAGTGATGTACAGCCTTTGATTAACCAAGGTGCCCTACCTGGTGATATTGCCGCTTCCATCTATCAAGCAGTTGTCAATCAGACAATTGCTGGTCTTGCCCAAGGTCGTCCTATCACTGGTAATATCCTATATTTAGGTGGACCTTTAACCTTCTCTAAATGTTTACGTGATAACTTCAATGAAACATTAAAGGTAGAAGGTGTATGTCCAGAAAATAGTTTGTTATATGTCGCCCTAGGCGCAGCGTATTACGCTGATAAAGAAGTTGTGTTTGATGACGTTGTTAAGGGTTTAAGTAACTATGGACAACACGCAACATATGCTTCATTACCACCACTATTTAAGAATGTTGAAGAATACAATGCGTTTAAACAACGTCATGCCAAGGCAAGTGTGCCTCGTGTAGACTTCAATGAGAATACTGGTCCTGTACATATTGGTATCGACTCTGGTTCTACGACTATCAAAGTCGCTGTCATTGATAATAATGCCAACCTATTATTTACAGACTATCAATCGAATAGTGGTAACCCACTTCCTATCGTTATTGATGTCTTAAAGAAACTATATCAAGAACATCCAAACTTAAAGATTCAATCTGTAACTACAACTGGTTATGGTGAAGCTTTGATGTCACATGCATTACATACAGACTTTAGTCTGGTTGAAACAGTTGCTCACTTTACAGCTGCCAAACACTTTATGCCTGATGTTGACTTCATCATCGATATTGGCGGACAGGATATGAAGTGCTTTAAGATTGAGAATGGCGCAATCTCTGACATCTTCTTAAATGAAGCTTGTTCATCAGGTTGTGGATCTTTCTTACAGACATTCGCAGCTGCCCTTGGATACAGTGTTAAAAACTTTGCGCAAGAAGCTCTATTTGCCAAACAACCAGTAGACTTAGGTAGCCGTTGTACCGTATTTATGAACTCCAGTGTTAAACAGGCACAAAAAGATGGTGCAAGCATTGACTGTATTTCTGCAGGTCTTTCCATCTCTGTTGTTAAGAATGCATTATATAAAGTCATTCGTGCATCTTCTCCTGATCAATTAGGTAAGAAGATTGTCGTACAGGGTGGCACCTTCTATAACGAAGCAGTACTTCGTGCATTTGAAAAAGAGATGGGTGTTGATGTTGTACGTCCTAATATTGCTGGTTTGATGGGCGCCTATGGTGCTGCCCTTCATGGCTTAGCACATTCTAAACCAGGACAGGTATCTACTGTCTTATCACTTGATGAACTCAATCACTTTACACAGAAAGTTCAAAACGTACAGTGTGGATTATGTGGTAACCACTGTCAAATGACTGTCAATATCTTCCAGGATGGCAAGCGTTTCATCTCTGGTAATCGCTGTGATCGTCCTATCACTGGTAAATCCAATGAGGATAACTTCAACCTATATGCATATAAGCTACATCAATTAGAAGCACTTGCGAAAAATCCTGGTAATGGTACACGTGGTAAGATCGGTATCCCGATGGCTCTTAACATGTACGAGTTATTGCCATTCTGGCATGCGTTCTTTACGCACCTAGGATTTGAAGTTGTTGTATCACCATTTAGTAACCGTAAACTATATCAAGAAGGACAAGGATCTATTCCAAGTGATACAGTATGTTTCCCTGCCAAGTTAACACATGGTCACATCATAGCACTTCTAAAGAAGAACGTAGATGCGATCTTCTATCCATGTATGAGTTATAACGTAGATGAAGGCTTGGGAGATAATCACTATAACTGTCCTGTTGTCGCATATTATCCTGAAGTAATCGCAGGTAATGTTCGTGAACTTGAAAATACCAAGTTCATCTATGAATATCTCAACCTCGAACAACGCAAAGACTTTGTCCGCTTAATGCCTAAGATCATGCGTAAGTACTATCCTGATTTAAAGACTTCTGATATTACAGATGCGATTGAAGCTTCCTACTCTGCTTATCGTAAGCATATGGAAGATACACGTAACGAAGCACAACGTATGATTACAGAAGCTCGTAATGAAGGCAAGCGTATTATCGTACTAGCAGGTAGACCATACCACGTAGATCCAGAAGTTAACCATGGTATCGATAAGCTCATCATCCAACAAGGAGCTTGTGTAATCACTGAAGATAGTATCTCAAACCTAGTTGCAAAGTTTAATACATCTGTATTGAACCAATGGTCTTATCACAGCCGTCTATATGCGGCTGCCAAATACTGTGTGAATCAAGCAGATATGGATTTAGTCCAACTTGTATCATTCGGTTGTGGTCTCGATGCGGTCACATCAGATGAAACAAAGGAAATCCTACAAGAAGCTAACAAACTTTATACACAGTTAAAGATTGATGAAATCACCAACCTAGGTGCTGTAAACATCCGTATCCGTTCGCTATTTGCAGCATTAGATGAAAGAAAGGAGCTAGCTTAATGGAGTATATGACACCCAACTTCTCACAAGAGATGTTAAAAACACATACAATACTAGCCCCTAATATGGCACCGACTCAATTTGCGGTCATCAAGGCCGCAATGGAGTCCGAGGGTTACCGCATTATCATGTTAGAAAACTCTGGCTCAGAGGTTGCCCAATTAGGACTAAAGTACGTACATAACGATACTTGTTATCCTGCACTATTGATCATTGGACAATTCTTAGATGCTTTAAACAGTGGTGAGTATGACCTTGAGCACACTGCCCTATTGATTACACAATCCGGTGGTGGATGTCGTGCTTCCAACTACATCAAGCTATTGCGTAAGGCACTTGTCAAAGCTGGATATGGATATATCCCTGTGGCTTCTCTAAACGCATCCGGACTTGAAAAAGGATCCTCAATGCCTATGAGTATGCGCCTACTTTTAAAAGTATTAGCAGCTGCGGAGTATGGCGATTTAATCTATGCCCTACACAACCAAGTCAAGCCATACGAAATCAACAAAGGTGATGCGGACGCATATGTAACCAAATGGACAAACCAAGTCAACAAATGGTTAAAAGAAAACAAGAACTACTCTATCTTTGCGATGAAACGTCGCTTCAAAGATATCGCAAATGACTTTGCGAAAATACCAGTCAACCGTACACCAAAGGTAAAAGTTGGTGTTGTCGGTGAAATTTATGTTAAGTTTTCACCGATGGGAAACAATGACTTAGTATCCTTCCTAGAATCACAAGATTGCGAAGTCAATATGCCAGGCCTAATGGGATATATAGAATACAGCGTAGCCAACGCTACATTAGATGTACAGATCTATGGTGGCTCCCTACTCAAAGAAAAAGGAGCAGACTTACTCCTTTCTATTCTGGATAGTATTGGTATCGCAATGTCTAAAGCGATGGAGAATGCAGGTTTCCATGGTCCTATGTCATTTAAAGAATTGATGACAAAACCAGATGGTATCCTTTCTCTTGGCGTAAAGATGGGAGAAGGATGGCTATTAACTGCTGAGATGGTAGAGTTAATTGAAACAGGCTATGAGAATATCGTCTGTGCCCAACCTTTCGGTTGTCTTCCTAACCACATCGCTGGTAAGGGTGTTATCAACCGTATTCGTGCAAAATATCCAAACGTAAACATCACACCTGTCGACTACGATCCAAGTGCGACACGTGTTAACCAAGAAAATCGTATTAAGTTGATGTTAGCAGTCGCTAAAGAACGACTCAATAACTCACAAGTCTAGGGGCTGTAACACATAACAGCCTAGATAATAAAATGTCCAACCTCTAAATTAAGTGATATGTACCCTCTTTACTGGACAACAGTAAGGAGGGTACATATCACTTATATGATGTTATATACCAAAATATGAAAACATCACAAGAAAAGAGGCTGTATGCCTCAAGTAAATCTCTATAAAATTCACTTAATCGTTACATCCCCTCTACTATCACTTCTATTATGCCTTAACAGGTTGTGGTTCATCCTTCTTAGCAAACAACACCTTGAGTGCAATTGGTGTTACGAAGGATGAAACAAGAATCAACAGGATAACTGGTGTAAAGAATTCCGAGGTCAAAAGACCTGCAGCCAATCCCTTTTGTGCTGTAATCAATGCAACTTCAGAACGTGCCATCATACCAGCACCAATCTGTAATGATTCCTGTTTTGAGAAACCAGCAAGTCTTGCAAGACCTCCACAACCGATAACCTTACTAACAAGGGCAACAATCACAAACATGATGGAGAATAACAGTAGCGTTAGATTCATCGATGTAAAGCTTGTCTTCAAACCAATCGATGTAAAAAATACTGGTGCAAATACCATGTACGCACTGATTTCAATACGACGAGACATATATACAGATTCTGGTAGATTACATAAAACTGCACCAGCAACATAAGCACCTGTAATATCCGCAATGCCAAAGTAAGTCTCAGCGATATATGCCATAAACAAGCAATATACAAACGAAGCAATCGATACACGACGAGTATGTGGATATAGATCCGTCATCCACTTAAAGATACGATTGATAATCACACCTAAGCCAATCGCAATCGCAAAGAACAAGACTGCCTTTAAGATAACCATACCAACACTAACAGATGTATCCTTCATTGAAATAACAAGTGTCAATACAACAATACCAATGACATCATCGATAATCGCAGCAGAAGTAATTGCCGTACCAACTTTACCATTCAATACGCCAAGTTCCTTTAATACCGCAACCGTAATTGATACCGAAGTTGCGGCCATAATCGTGCCGACAAACAACCCTTTTATCATCTGCTCAGAGCCAAATGTACCAAATCCATAGAATGCCATAAATAGTAGTGATCCTAGTACAACTGGCACAAATACACCTGCACAAGCAATCAATGTAGAAACAAATCCTGTAGACTTCAACTGCTTCATATCAGTGCCAAGTCCTGCCTCAAACATCAACATGATGACACCAATCTCCGCAACTTTATCAATAAAATCCGAGTCCTTTACAATGCCAAATAACGCCGGTCCAAGAATCAAACCTGCTAGAATTTGACCTACAACTTCTGGCAAATTAAAATGCTTTGCGACAATGGAGAAAATCTTAGCCACAAGTAGTATAATCGCCAAATTAAATATGTAATCCATCAATATCCCTTCTTTCAAAAACATGTATTATTATACGTCTATCAGTTTTTGAATTCAAATGCATTTTCACATAGTTTCACACAATTGAAAAAACTGTAATGCATGTCATCACTACAGTTTATTGATTTTCTGCGAAGATAATCGCTTCATCATCGACAGATGGTTCCGTTTGCCAAATCATTAGATTTAGATTTTTTCCACCCATACGAATCATATGTTCATCATCTGTTGGGAAAACTCTTGAAGATAGTACGTACTCTCCATCATTGACGAAGATCTCTACAGTGCTATGATCCACAAGGATATCTAATGACTTTAGACCACTATCTATCTTTAGCTGACGCACGGTACCATATTCTGTATTGAGTTGGTTGGTTAAGTTAGAACGATCGATACGCAACTGTTTTTTATACTTATCGTATTGAATCGCAAAGCCACCCGAGATGACATAGTTGCGAGAGAATAGATTGAGATTTAATGATTCTTCATCTGGATTATCTACATGCATGATAGCAGCATGTGGCATATGACCATGTAGTTGATCACTGATAATCTCACCATTTCTTGCGACAAACAACTCTTCTTTCTTTAAAGATTCAAAGTCTCTTGCTGGCTTTTGATAGAGTTTCCCTTTGCGTATGCTTAGCTCGCGTGGGAATGTCTGCATACCTGACCAACCTTCTTGATCGGTTGGTGGATATGTATAATCAGGAACACCAAACCATGCGGACATGATTGCACAATCATCATACACACTTTGTGAAGCACATTGAGGCGCATAGAAGTCAAAACCATGATCAAGCTCTTGCATTGGACCTTCTGGTGTAAAAGTGAGTGTCTTAAGGTCCAAATCACCAATCAGGTATACACTGTTATACTTGTTGTTATAATCATCTTTATCTGCTGGTATGCCCTGTGGGCTAAAGATAAGTACATCATGTAGACCAATCTTTTCTACATCAGGACATTCCACCATAAAGCCAAAGCCGTCTTCATATCCCTTGACTTTTAGCTCACCTAAAAATTGCCAATCCGTCAGGATAGAATCTGAACTGTACACCAAAATAACACCCTTGTTATCCTTGTTTTGTGCGCCTAAGAAGATGTAGTAAGTATCATCAATACGTACAATCTTAGGATCACGTTGATGTTCTGTATAGTCTTCGTTTGGCGTGATGAGTGGGCGTAATGCTTTGGTATAATGCACATCATTTTCTAGGGTTGCGAGTAACTGATGTGGTTTACGTACACGGTTTTCATCACGGTAATTACCAGTATAGGCAAGATAAATTGTATCCCCTTCACTGATTGCACTACCGCTATAACATCCGCTATTCTCATACTTCTCACTTGGTAAAAGAGCGACTCCTCGGTTTTTCCAATGGACTAAATCTTCACTTGTGACATGGTACCAATGTTTGAGTCCATGGACTGGTCCAAATGGAAACCATTGATAGAATAGATGCCATTTGTGATTGCAGAATGTAAATCCATTTGGATCATTCATCAAACCTGTAACTGGTTGAATGTGATATGTTGCACGCCACATTGAGGCAACGTTACTTTTATGTCTTGCGATGAGTTCATCAACATCTCGTTTCATTAACATTCTTTTTTTATCTAATTCATTGACTGTCGTCATGTTTGTGCCTCCTATCATACATTCCTATTATATGTCATTTTCACTCTATTTTGTATGTCGTACAACAAAAGCGATGTGATGAATTTGTGTTTGGTGTGCCTTGATAATTGGTTGTGGTTTGTAACTTGGATAATTGATTGCGTTTGGGATATATTCAGCCTCCAAGCATACCGCACTTCTTGCCAAATACCGACGTCCATCTTTGCCAATTGCCCCATTTAACCAATTGGCTGTATAAAGATGAAATCCTGGATAGTCCGATGCCATTTCTAATTCTAGTTTGCCATCGGATAAAACAGCCATTGTACGCATTCCATCTCCATCAATCGGAAAGTGATGGTCATATCCATTCCCATATTGAAGTTGGATATGATTCTCATCGATATCTTTACCTATCTTTTTCACTGTTCTAAAGTCAAATGGAGTATTTTCTACATCTTGAAATTCATTGCGTGTAAGACATGTTTCATCCAATAATGCATAGCGATTGGTAGGTATTTGTAATGTATGATCCAATACACTTACACTTTGTGAAAGATTGAAGTATGCATGGTTGGTATACGCAAATATCGTATCTTGATCACTGGTTGCCTTTGTTGTGATTAACAATCCAGTTTCTTGTAATGTATAGGTAATAGAATACTCTAGGTTTCCTGGATATCCCTCTTCTTGATCAGGTGATATACGCATGAATGTAATCGCATCATCACTCATCTTGGTTTCATACATCTTTTTATCAAAACCTTCTTTTCCACCGTGATTACAGTTTCCGTTGTTATTGATGTAGAGATGATATTCCTTGTCATTGAGTGTAAATTTGCCCTTGGCAATGCGATTTGCAGTTCTACCAACAGAAGCACCTAGGAAGGTTGTTTCTTGTTGGTATATATCAGCTGTGCTATATCCTTCTACGATATCTATGTTTGTTGTCTTATCGACAAAAGAAACTAATGTTGCGCCATAATCTGTTACCTGCACCTTAAAGTTATGATTTTCAAGCGTATATAAATAGATGGTTTCTCCAGTTTTGTCAGTACCAAATTCTACTTTATTCATGATAATTTTCCTTTCTTGTATCGATCAATTTTAGTATAGTCTTTTCATCGTAAAAATTCGATAGGATAGCCTTCAAACTTGCCACATTTCTTTAAAAAAGATATCCTTATCATGTTAAGGAGCATCGTATGTTTTTTAAGAAGAAAGATCCTTTAGAACAAGTGGATACACGTTCTAAAGCGGATGCAATATGGATTGTGATTTCCATTCTATTCGCATTCGTACTCGGCGGGTTTATCTTTATCAAATCCATAGAAGCGAGTATTCAATATTTAACAGCACTTGTCCCACTTTTACTCGTCATGATATTTGTGGGTACATATTTCTATAACAGAATGGCTGACATGCGTTTATTTGGAGCGTTCAGTTGCCTTGCGTGTATTGGAATTGCTTTACAGGTGATGTTAGACCAGCAATATCAAGTACCTTCAAGCTTTAGCTTGATTAAGTACTTTGCTGGTATGGCAATCGCTACTGTATTACTACTGATATATTTGGGCATCAAACGCTTTATGTATCGTCAATATACTGCCCACTTTCTAATTTTAGTCAGTGCCGCAATCTATATTGCCCTATTGTTTTTTGGTAGAGATACCAATGGCTATGGTACAACTGCTTGGATACGGATTGGACCATTATCCTTACAGCTTACCGACTTTGCCAAGATTACAGCGATTCTATTCTATAGTGCACTATTTAGTGTAAATCGAAAGTTTTCCAATCGAACCATTCTGATCTTATCTAGTATTTTCTTTATGATTAATCTTGTTGGTTCGATTGTGATACATGAATTAGGCTCGTTTTACATCTTATACTTTTTACATTTATCCATGCTTTACATCTTTATGGAACGTGGTAAGAAGAAGCGCATCTATTTACTTACAATCGCCATATCAACCATACTTGCGATTGTTATATTATTCTTGTTATACAAGATACTAGCACCGATGGCACAAAGTGGTACATTGAATGGAATTACCAGTATCTTATGGCCAATTGTTAGGAAAGTATACCTACGCTTTTCCATCACCGCGAATATCAATAGTGATCCTTATGGTGCTGGATACCAACTATTTCAAGGCAAACGTGCATTGTGGATGTCTGGTTTATTTGGCAATACCGTCAACTTTACAGCGATACCGGTTCCTGAAAGTGATATGGCATTCGTTGCCTTGGTCAATACATTTGGTATGCCTTTAGGTTTACTAGCAGTTTTCTTATTCTTACAGATTGCCATATCAGGTAGTGAGATGTGTCGTCGTTTGATTCAAACGAAAAAGCAGGATGCCATCGTTGCCTATGGAGCAACCGTATTGCTATACATGCAAGCATTGCTAGTTATCCTTGGATCATGTAATATCATCCCACTTGCAGGTTTACCAATTCCATTTCTATCTAGAGGTGGTACATACCAGACGATAGTTTTCTTCTTTGTAGGCGTACTATTACACCTCAGCAAGCAAGATGATGAAGATAACGAAGAAATACAAGGAGGTGATGACGATGAGCAAGCGTTCACCAGAATCGATATCGATGAATAGAATACGACTCGTCGAGGTTGGATGTATCATCCTTACCTTACTGTTTACTTCCTTCTTTAGCTATAAGTATTTGATACAGCCAAACATCGATCCAAAATCACAACAGACAAAAAGACAGATCATTTACGATGCGATTAAGTCATACGCAATTGAAGGAACAATTATCGATAGAGATGGCAATGCCATCTTAGCCAACGCATCCAGCAATCATCCAGCTAGTGTAAGTTACCCACAAAACTATAGTTATGCATGGTTGTTAGGATATTATTCCATCAACGAGCATCGTCAAAACAGCTATGGTTTACGCGGTAATCTCAGTGATTATTTACTCTATCATCTCGATCAAAACAATCATGGCGCAACTGTACAACTGACAACAAATACTGACCTACAGAACTTTGCCTATGATTTACTCAATGATCAAGAAGGTAGTATTACCGTCATTGATAACCTTACTGGAGATATTCTATGTCTAGCATCTCAAAGTACTGTGGAATTCAATGTGAATGATCCAGATAGTATGTTGTTGTCAGATATCCCTGGATCACAATACCGTCGTGGTACATTTGAAACAGATCCTCCAGGAAGTACATTCAAAGTAGTTACGGCAGCTGCCGCATTAACCATGCAAGATGAGGAAAACCTAGATGATAGCTTCTTTATCTACAACGATACAGGTACCTATACACCACCTGGTAGTGATTTTGTAATTACCAACTTTCAAAATGAAGTTTTCGGTACCATCGATATGAATACCGCTCTTGCTAAATCGTGTAATGCCTACTTTGCAGATCTTGGTGTACGCATTGGAGCAGAACGATTAGAGAAGATGATGGATGCCTTTATGGTGGGTAAGGATATCAATATCCCCTTTCTAGATACGATTCATTCCAGCTATAACATCGGCAAGGATGATAACGCTGAAATTGCCCAAACAGCCTTTGGGCAAGGAAACACAACCATTACGCCTTTACATATCGCCATGATTGCTCAAGCAATCGCAAACAATGGCGATATGTTACAACCAAACATCGTTAAAAAGATTTATTCAGATACCTATACATACTACACATCAAAGAAGAAATCTTTGAGTCAACCAATTGACAACAACATCGCTGACAAACTAAAGACATACATGCATAGTGCAGCTTTAGAGTATGGCCTAGATGAATACAACTATGGAATGGTATATGCCAAAACAGGTACTGCAGAATGTGCAGATGATCGTATTCACAGTTATGTCATGGGATTTACTGATCGATACTCATTCTGTGTCAGTGCCAACAACAACATTGGCAGTGGACAGTTGTATGGCACAACACAACGTCTTGTCAATTATCTTAACAACATGAATTAATCGATACAAAGAAAAGCGTCTGTACGCCTCATTGCGTTACACTCGCTTTACTTCGTATAGATCATATAAGTTGTTGTTGCATAACCAATTGCTTGCAAGAAAGCAAGCATGACTTGATGATTAACAGGCACTTCAAAACGCAATGGAATCTCATCTAGATTCTGAATTTCTTGAATCAATTGTGTACCGATTCCTTTGCGCCTTTCACTTTGAAGCACAATTAAATCTTTGATTACATATCCCTCATCATACTTACATGAGACCATTGCCACAAACCGACCCTGTTGACTCATCACATAAACATCATACTTAGAGATTAAATCCTCAAGATATGCTTGTGCGTATGCATAATCAGAGTGTGATATTACATTTATCTGTTGTAGGTATGCATCGCATACCGCAAGAGCACTCATGTAATTACGCTGATCCAGCTTTACAAGTCGCAGTGGTAAAGAAACTGGTTTGATTGGTTCATCAATGATTTCATAATCCTCTTGTTCATCTTCATCATCTATTTGAAGAGGTGTATCTGTATCATACATAAGTCCATGATCTTCACACCACTGCATAGCGATTTGTTTTAAGCGATACTCTCGATAGTCATACCAATCATGTGTGATACCAAATCGCTCTAAAGTAGCACGGAAGCGACGAAATGCGCCTTTACCATGTAGAGAGTTATTTAACCACTCACGAATGGTTGGATCATCGATGCGATTGCTAAAATCTACCATTCCTTGATATTCATTGATTTCATATTTATCCGGTAAGGGAATGTAGTTGTTATCATCCTCTAGTTGTTCATAGATGATTGTATTCTTTTCTGGATCGTACAAGCATATTTCTTCATCATCGATGCTATCCATCGCTTCTACGATTTCATTGATATTTACATGCATGTTAGATCCTCTCTTGTTTCATAAATAGTTTTTGATAGACTCTATCAATCATCCATGGTTCATTGACCACTTCTAGTACCTGTTGTTGGGTAAACCAAGCAACTGCACTGTTTTCATCTTGTTTGATATGTAGGCTTTGTTTGTCATCTGCCTCTAATAAGTATGTGATGTTTAGATGCAGATGAGATGGTACATATTTTCCTTTCTTTTCGTGTCCTTCTACAACAATAGTTTCAAGCGAAAAGATATTTGTTGTAATTGGTTTTACTTGGCTGATACCACTTTCTTCTTTGACCTCACGGATAGCCACTGAAAGTAGGTCTTCTTCTCCATCCGCATGGCCTCCAAGCCAAGCATAGGATTGATAGATATTATGATATGCCATGAGTACATGTGTATGCTCTTGGTTTAATACCCATGCGGATGCACTAAAGTGTGCGAGTAAATTTGTACGCAAAAAGATGTCCTTGCTAGTGTTTAACAAGTCAATCATGACTTGTTTATCGGCTTCTTCTTGCTGGTTAAATGGGATATAGTCTTCGAGTTGTTTGAGTAGTTGGAGTCTTGACATAGATCCTCTTTATTCAATATCCAGATGATTGATGTCAATGTTGTAAATGACATCTTTTCTTTCAACAACAATCTTCATGCGTTTGCATAATTCACTATCATCTTGAATATGGTGTAATAGCTCTCTTGTTGGGTTGATAGCACATGGATGTCCTGTGTTTTGAAACATCATTAAGTCACCATTTGTATCACCATATGAGTAACATGCTTGCAGGTCTAAATCATACTTCTTTTCCAGTGTCATGATTGCCTTTTTCTTGGATGCACTATCCCACATTGGTACAACCTCTCCAGTATATATGCCATTTTCATCTTTGAGGTATTGTGTACCACGGAAATCATCAAATTCATATTTAGCAGCCATTTCCTTTACAAGTGGTTCTGGAGAACCGGAAATAGCGATAATTAGATGACCAAGTTTGCGATGGCGTTCTATCTCTTTACGCGTGAATTGATATACACGCTCACCCTTTTGCTCAATCACTTTCTGGGCGATATGCTCAATGTGAATCGCAGAGATTCCTTTGGTTGTCTCCTTGAAGATATCAACCATCTTCTGTAGATAGTTATCATAATCTCCCAAACGTCTATCCCATGCCATATACGCTGGTTTTACTTCATCTGTCCATCTTGAACCTGAGATGATTTCATGGGTTACCATCTTTTTGAATACTTCTGTGATGAGTCCCTCACGGTAAATTGTTCCGTCAATATCGAAGAATGCGGCTATTTGTTTCATATCGTTTACCTCCAAATTGTTTTATTGATACTATCATAAACTATAAAAAAATAAAGTAAAAATTCATTGCAAAAAATAATCTTTTTGATATTATACCTAACGAAAGGGAGGAATTACTCGATGAAGTTGATTTACTCGGTTGAGGACAAACCAAAGTTTCACCAGTTAGTTGTTTTTGCTTTCCAACAGTTACTTGCAATCATGGCTGCCACGATTGCAGTACCTCTCATCATCAAAAATGGTATGAATACCGCTGCCGCATTATTTGGCGCTGGTGTTGGTACACTTGTTTATGTTTTCTTTACTCGTTCGAAGAGCCCAGTATTTTTGGGTTCTTCTTTTGCGTTTATTGGGTCGATGTCTGCTGCCTTTGCAGGAGCAGCCAGTATGGCAGTTGGCTACATCGGTTTGATACTTGGCGCAATCTTTGCAAGTCTGGTCTATGCGATACTAGCGTTGTTTATTAAACGCATTGGCGTAGCTTGGGTCAATCGTATCATGCCACCGGTGGTCATCGGACCTACCGTAGCAATTATCGGTTTATCCCTTGCAGGCAACGCAGTTGGTGACTTACAGACAAGCAGTTTAACAGGTGCACAATCACAATTTGCTGTACTTGTTGGTCTTATCGCACTTGTAGCCACAATGTTGGCGAGTACCTATGGCAAAGCACATGCCAAGATGATTCCATTTATCATCGGTATCCTAACCGGATATGTTGTAGCACTGATCTTTACGATCATAGGTATTCAAACAGGTTATGAACCACTACAGATACTAAACTACAAACCACTGATTGAATTATTCGCCAATGGCGTTAGTTTAAGTACATTTGTGAAAGTTCCTGATTTCACTTTCTTAACAGCCTTAGATGGATTTGATCAGCTTGATATCGGCTATATCGGTACGATTGCGGTTGCCTATATTCCTGTTGCCTTCGTTGTATTTGCGGAACATATCGCTGACCACAAGAATATCTCCAGTATCATTGAACGTGACTTACTTGAAGATCCAGGATTAGATAGAACTCTTCTTGGTGATGGTATTGGTTCTATGGTTGGTGCCTTCTTCGGTGGATGTCCAAACACAACGTATGGTGAATCCATTGCCTGTGTTGCGATTACAAAGAACGCATCTGTAGCTACGATTATTACTGCTGCATTTGAATGTATCTTAATCTCCTTCTTTACACCATTTGTCACATTCATCTCAACAATCCCTGCATGTGTCATGGGTGGTGTATGTATGGCATTGTATGGCTTTATCGCTGTCAGTGGACTAAAGATGGTACAGAAAGTTGACCTCGATAAAAACAAGAATCTATTCGTTATCTCCAGTATCTTAATCACAGGTATTGGTGGCTTATCACTCAGCTTTGGCAATATCACAATCACATCCGTTGCCTGTGCTTTAATTCTAGGGATTATCGTCAATAAGATTTTATCCAAAGACCCTGAATTAAGTGAAGAAAACCAATAAAGTGGATTGCAGTTTTAGAGAAATATTGTTAAACTATGCGTGTTGAAAGACAGTGACGGAGATAGAACTTATAGAGTATCTATTAGCGAGCTTCTGATGGTGTAAGAGAGGCAGAGAGGATGTAAGTTGACAAGGACTCCCGAGTTATTCCGCGATCGCGTTAACAATCAAAAATGAGGCAGTATATTTACTGTAAATTAGGGTGGTACCACGAACAAGCTCTCGTCCCTAGACGTAGAGCTTTTTATTATATGTAAAGGAGAGAAACATGGCAGAAGAAAACAACATCTTAGAACAACTCCAAAAAGAGCTATCACAAAGACAGAAATCATTAGAAGAAGCACAAAGCGCTCTTGAAGAAGTCAAACAACAACTCAAAGAAAACGCAAAGAACTTCTCTAAAATAGTCGAAGAAGTTCGCCTAAGCGACCAACAGGAAGTACGCATTGCAAAGATGAACGCCCTTCGCGAGCAAGGTATTGATCCATTTGGTAAGGCATTTACACGTACATCCAACTCTCAATTGATTAAGGATGAGTATGGTGATAAGAGTGCTGAGGAATTAGAAAGCCTACACGCAGAAGTATCCATCGCTGGTAGAATCATGCAGAAGAGAAGAATGGGTAAACTTGGTTTTATCCACCTATTAGACCGTGAAGGAAAGATTCAGGTTGTCATCAACAAGCGTATTATCGGTGATGAAATCTATGAGTTATTCAAGTCTAGTGACTTAGGAGATATCATCGGTATCCAAGGTACAATCATCAAAACACAAACTGGTGAGTTATCCGTAGAAGCCCATGAATATACACACTTATCTAAGGCACTACGCCCTCTTCCAGATAAATTCCATGGTCTACAAGACAAGGAAGAAAGATATCGTAGAAGATATGTAGATCTCATCATGAATGATGACTCTCGTAAGATTGCGATTATGCGTGCACACATCGTTAGCGCAATTCGCCGCTACATGGATGCACAGGGATACCTAGAAGTAGAAACACCAATCCTACAACCAATTCTAGGAGGCGCTAACGCAAGGCCATTTATCACACACCACAACGCATTGGATAAAGACTTCTACCTACGTATCGCTACAGAATTACCACTGAAGCGACTCATCGTTGGTGGACTAGAAAAAGTATATGAAATCGGACGTATCTTCCGTAACGAAGGTATGGACTTAAAGCACAACCCAGAATTTACAACAATGGAAGCTTATTGTGCATATACAGACCTTGAAGGAATGATGCAACTAAACGAAGGACTATTCGAGCATGTTGCCAAAGAAGTATGTGGTACAACAGACTTCACCTTCATGGGCAAGCAAATCTCACTGAAAGCTCCATTTAAGAGATGGAACATGGTAGATGCAGTCAAAGAAGTCACAGGTGTAGACTTCTGGCAACCAATGAGTGTTGAAGAAGCTTACAAGCTAGCACAACAACACCACGTTACAGTAGAACCACACCAAATGACTGTTGGACATATCATCTCCCTATTCTTTGAAGAATTCTGTGAAGATAAGATTGTACAACCAACATTCGTATATGGACACCCAATTGAAATCTCACCACTAGCCAAAAAGAATCCAGACGATCCACGATTCACAGATCGCTTTGAATTACTTGTCAACGGTATTGAGATGGATAATGCCTTCACAGAACTCAATGATCCAATCGATCAAAAAGAACGCTTTGAAGCACAACTTCGTGCAAAGGAACTCGGTGATGATGAAGCCAACGAGATGGATACAGACTATGTAGAAGCACTTGAATATGGTCTACCTCCAACAGGTGGTATCGGCTTTGGTATCGATCGCTTTGTCATGTTACTGACTGGTACAGATTCTATCCGTGATGTCCTACTATTCCCAACAATGAAACCTCGTAACAATGATTAGTTGATATGGTTATGCATAATGCATAACCATATTTTTTAAAACCGATTATAATAAACGCATGAATACTTTGACATTGCACTATCTTACAAAAGCGCTTAAACGCTTAGAGAAATGGTTACCAGATAATACAAAAGTGTTGTTATCTTGGTACCAACAATTTCCAAACAACGCTTCCTGTATTAAAATACAGGACTATGCATACTGTTTATTCTCTTTACCATGCATCAGTATGGATGGTAAAGAGATAGAACATATCTATGATATACATCATCCTGGTATTGAGCGTATCGTACTTCTTGTCTTTGATAAAGATACAATTATCGCAGATATATCCGCCCTTCACACGTCCGTACATGCATGTGTTGATGATCCTGTGATTATCAACTATCTAAGAACTGAATCAGATTGGATAGACCTACAACATGCATGCCTATGTGAGTATTACTTTGCGGATAAAAAAAGCATATCATCTACGCAAAATGATACACTCCTATTCACGAATGCATATGTCACAAAGACCTTTCGTAGACTTGGTATCTTTGAAAGAATGATACAACTCACCAAGGAACATGCCCTACGTCAAGTCTCTAGTACAATACAGCTATACTCCATCATCTCACTAGATCCAGATATTGCCCAATATGGGCCAGACGCAAGTGATGAACCTTATTACTATCACTTTGAAGTAGATGAACCGGTCCGTATTCAAAACGCTGAAATTATGAAACATCTAAACTTTACACCAATACGTTTAGAAGTAGATCCTGACCAGATTGGTGATGGTACAAAACTTTGGTTTGCAATACAAGAAGAGATGGAACTGTATTAGTTTACTCGATACTTCGAAGTACCTGTCTTGATCACCTCAACACTTGCATTCAAGGCACCCTCTACCATATTGCGTATCGCTTCATCCGTAAAGTAAGCAATATGAGGAGAATACATGACATTATCACGTTGTATTAAGTTGTTGAATACAGCATCTTCCACAACTCCTGTATGCTGTACAACAACCTGTTCATTTTCATATGTATCAATACCCACACCATAAAGAATACCTTCATCAAGGGCTTGTAAGAGCCCTTTTGTATCGACAATTGAACCCCTTGCCATATTCAAAAAGATAGCACCCCTCTTAAATTGTCGAAACATATCAATATCAAATAGATGTGTATTCTCTTTGGAAGCTGGCATATGCAATGTCACGATATCCGCATCTTGGATTGCCTCTTCTAATGTATCTGTATAAGTAATGATCCCTTTGATTTCATCATCCTGTTTTGGACTATAGCCAATTACTTGGCAACCAAATCCATAGAATAACTTCGCTACGATCTTACCAATTCTACCAACGCCGATGACCGCTACCTTTTTGCGTGCGAGTACACCACCACATATCGATGGGGACCATCGATAATCACCATTCTCTACATTCTTAATAATCACTTGGTTTTTACGTACAAGATTTAAAGCTGTTAAAACGGTATATTCCGCAATCGATTCTGGAGAATAACTAGGAACATTGGTGATCAACAAATCATTTTTAGATGCCAAATCTAGATTGTATAAGTCATATCCTGCACTAACAAGCGCTATCTGCTTTATACCAAATGCATGTAATGTTGGATAGATTCTTTCATCGATTGTGCCAGCTGCTTGTGAGTTAATCAAGCCATCATAGCCTTTGACACAATCGATGTTATACATACTCAATAACTCAGGAATAAACGTTATCTCTACTTGATTTTTTTTCGCCCAATTCTTGGCGATATCTATCTGCATTCCATCAGCGTGAAACATAATCAATTTCATTGTTCTTACTCCTGTTATAAATACTATGAATCATATAAGCCAATAATATAATCGTCGGTATCAACATCAACACTTCTATACTATCAATCATTGTATAAGTTAAATCAGTATCCAATCCTGATGGTAGTGTAGATGTAAAGTTATTGAGTATATGCATGCCTATCGTAATCCATAGAGAACCACTATACTCATAAATTACTGCCAAAGCGATACCAAAGATAGCAGTATAAACCACCTGTATTGGTTCTCCATGCCAAATACCAAACAACAAACCAGATATGACAATCGCTACGATTGGATGAGTAACCTTCTTGATTAAGTTGTGGATGATACCTCTAAATAAGATTTCCTCGACAATAGGTCCAAGCAATACCACCGATAAGAATACCCAAATATATGGATCTTCATTTACAGTAGACCAACTTGTATTAAAGCTATCAATACTGTTTGATATCAGTGGAATATCACGTAAACTTGTATAGGCAAAATCCATCCAAATTCCACTGATACGCCCCATACCAAACGTCATCATAATCGATAAAGTAGAGACGATACTCATCGGTATCTCATTCCCCTTTACTTCAATTGTAAATTTCTGATGTACAACACGTTGATACATTAATAGTAATAATAGAATACTGAATACACAGGAAATGGTATCCAAGAAGAAATATCCATTTGCCTGAATAAATGATGCTGGTAAAATCATTGGTAATACATCAAATACCACTTCTTGTACAATCGCATATATAAACAATGCGATACTGATATTCCCAATGACTTTTAAAATATTTGTGACTTTATTAGAAAGATTTGTTTTTGTCATAGCCATCCTACTTTCCTTCAACATTATATAGTATAATTGATAACGAAAAGGAGGACAATGAAATGGCTAAAGATGTCAATTACTACTTGGATACCTATCAAAAAGTTGTAAACCAAGGCGATATGCAAATAGCGTATATCGAGATTATGAACTACTTTACCAAGCTTCATAATACCCTGCCTACGACTTATGTCGTTAGTGAGATTACTGCAGGTTTTATGGACTATAGCTATTTTACAATTCATGATAACTTCCTCTATGATCGTTATCTCAAGTTTATCATTGCCCTCAACCATCATACATTAGGCATTGAACTATGGTTGGTATGTCAAAACGAACAAGCAAAGCATGCATATAACATTTTGATCTCTGATTCAGAATGGCATCGTTATTTATTGCATAATCCAACACATGGTATTGTGGAGTTTGTTGTATGCGAACGCATTCAACCACAGGATGTGGATACACAAATGCCAAAGACATTAGAAATGATTGATCAATATATCTCACGTATTGAAAGTTTCTTATATGCAGACGAAATTAAACTACCTATCCTACCAAACAACACAGAATCTTAATCCATGCATGAATATTTTCTTAAGTCATGCATGTTTTTTATATCTTCAGATATGATTTTTTGTATAATACAAGTGGAGGTAAGATATGCCACAGAAGAAAGATAATCATAAAGTATTACTGCGTATACTATTTTCATTGTCAATTTTCCTATCGATAGGTATCGCAGCGATTTTATTGTTCAATCGATGGGAAATAGTGATTACCCTACGTGGCAATCAAACCGAACATGTTGAATATCAAAAAGATTACATTGATGAAGGTGCTATCGCATATAAACAAGGTACAATACTACCATTTATAAAACAACGTGTACCCATTCAAGTAAGTGGCACTGTTGATACCAAACAACTTGGTAGTTACACCATTGAATACATCGCCACAAAAGATCAACTCAAACAATCTATCAAACGTACAGTCAATGTTGAAGATACAACACCTCCAGACATCATCTTAACAAGCCATCCTGGTAGCTATACTTTGTTTAACCACCCCTACCAAGAAGAAGGTTATACAGCGATTGACAACTATGATTTAAATATCACGGATAAAGTTATCCGTGAAGAAACTGCTGATAAGATTATATATAAAGTTACTGACTCAAATGGTAATCAAACCATCAAAGAAAGAACAATCATCTTTGATGACCGCAAAGGACCACAAATCAATCTAGTTGGTGGTAGTGAAATTACATGGATACTCGGCAATCCTTTCCAAGATTCCTATACTGCAATCGATGATTTAGATGGTGATATTACCGCAAACACAATCGTTAGCGGAAGTGTCGATACCAATACGATTGGTGATTATACATTAACCTACAGCTGTAAAGATGCACACCAAAACGAAACAACAATCAATCGTATCGTACATGTGATTGCATTACCTAGCAATCAAATCCAAGCAGAAGATGCGAAAACAATCTATTTAACATTTGATGATGGACCAAGTATTCATACACAACGTCTGTTAGATGTATTAGCCAAGTATCAAATACCAGGCACCTTCTTTGTGACGTCATTACAACCAGAGTATGCATATATGATAGCCAAAGAAGCACAAGCAGGACATGTCGTCGCCGAGCATTCCTATACACATAACTACGCAACGGTATATGCAAGTACGGATGCCTTCTGGCAAGATTTCCACAATATGAATGAAATCATCCATCAACAAACAGGAATATACGCTAACTTATTCCGTTTCCCTGGCGGTTCCTCAAATACCGTCAGTCAAAACTATGCAAGTGGTATTATGAGCACACTTGTAAAGGAAGCTTCGCTTTATGGATATACCTATTTCGATTGGAATGTTTCTAGTGGAGATGCAGGTGGAGCTACAACTGCAGATGAGGTCTACAACAATGTCATCACACAAGTAGCCAAAGTATCATCCTATGGCAAACCATCCGTCGTACTCCAACACGATACAAAGGGATTTTCCATCGATGCAGTAGAACGTATTATCATCTGGGGATTACAAAATGGCTACCACTTCTCATCATTATCACAAGGTAGTTATACTGCTCATCATGGTGTCGTTAACTGAGGCTTTCAACAAGCCTCTTTTCTGATGCATGCATATAAAAAAGCTATCGACTAGAACATCTAGTGGATAGCTTTATATGTGATGATTAAGCTAATGCTTCGCCTAATGCCTTGCATTGAGCAAGAGCACCATCATCTGGTTCATAGTTAGCCATGACACCATCTTGAACAAGTGTAGCGCCTGTTGCGGATACACGGTCCTGCCATGTACGCATCCATTCACCATCACCCCAACCATAGGAGCCAAATAGACCAACTTTCTTACCAGCTAAGCTGCCTTCAACATCTGCGAACATTGGTTCAAATGAGCTTTCTTCTAATTGCTCAACACCCATTGCTGGGCTACCAAATGCGATAGCATCATATTCAGCTACGTTACCAGCACTGAATGCATCTGCCGTTAATACTGTAACTTCAGCACCCTTACTTCTTGCGCCTTCAGCTACTGCTTCAGCCATCTTCTCTGTGTTACCTGTTGTACTTGTGTACACTACTGCTACTTTACTCATGTTATTTTCCTCCTCGAAATTAAACAAATCTAACTAGTTGTTCCAAAGACATGCCTTTTTCAAAGTGTTCCATATATGCATATGTACATTTAGCATAGGTTTGAAATAAATGCTTTGCCGTCTGTTCATCACCATAGACCTTCCAAACACCCACCAATTTACAAGGTTTATCATTCTTCATAAAACCTCTTACATCCTCTGCTGGATAGCCCAAGAAACAACCGATTTCATGTGGGAAAGTTTGTTGTGTTTGAATACGCTCACTGAGCATCGCAATACATGCATGTATGTCATCTACAGGATATCCAAATTCTTGTAGGATTTCTATAATCCCTTCCTTGCATAAATCTGCCTTTAACCATAATGGTCGATACAGGTATATGAGAGCACGATCCTTTGGATAGCTTAATATTGTCATACAAATATCACAGTGCATAAAGCGTTGATTGAACTCCGCAATCTGCTTCGCTAATTGCTTACGACATGTATAACTACAATTAAACAAGTTTCCTGTCTTAATACCTGCTAGTGTTGGTGCACAATGTTCTACGATGAGTTCTTCTGGCATAGTATTATAATAGTTAGTTCAGTTTAACTAACTATTATAAATTTAGCACTTTTCATTTTCATCGTCAACGAATATGCTGTAACCCCTTTAAAAAATGCAGAGATAACTGATCTCTGCATTTACATAAATTTAATTAATTTGTGTGGATGAGTAATTTGCATCATTTGTTTGGTTGGAACGTGCTGCGGAGATTACACCATCCTCTGTAGCGTATCCTGTCACAAAGGAGTATCCAACAACATTGACTGTACTTCCCATATGCATGGAGTTGCCATGGGATATCTGATAGTTACCCTGTGCCTCCTTACGTAATACAACATCCTTGAAATACGTACATAGATACTTAGTAATTACTTCCCCTGATGATAATTGGTAATCAGCTTTCATAACTACATATACGGAATTTGTTTTATCGGCAGACATTACGATGAGTTGTGTTGGTGTAATCTCTGTCGATTTAATCAATGTTGCGCTGAGTACATTCATGGATGGTTTATCTTTGGCTTCTGCAGCTAGTACTTAAATATTATCCTCACTGAGCTGGTCTACACTTACAAGATATTCTTCTAGTCCACTGACTGTATATACCTTCTTTGTTTCGCTTAAGCGGTAGTCATCACTGCTTGTACGCACTGTGACTGTTTGTCCATTGGATAAATCTTCATCAGAAGATAGTGTGTAGTTAATCTTGTTGACATTGACATCTTTACCCTCTTCACTGTCATTCAGCATTGTGATTTGGCATTTACCTTTTCCATCAAAGCCACTGCACTCAACATCAATAGAGGCAAATGGATCTACCTTTGGCAGTGAGATACGACGAATTCCCACTGAAGCTAAAACTACAACAATCGCAATACTTACACCGATCACAATACGATTAATCTTACGTTTTGTTCTTCTTTCATCGCTTTCCTCTGCAGCTTTGAGTCTTCCTTCCTCACTTGCATAGGTAACTTTTTCTACATGATCCATTTGTTCAGCAACAGATTTACGTTTTGGTTCGATTCGTTTGTAATCGCAGTATGGACATTCAATCGAATCGTAGTTGTATTCCTTCACTTCTAGATGTGCACCACATTTAGGAAAAATCATATCTGTATTCTTTGTTTTATCGTTCATTCTACCCAGACCCTCCTAATACGTTTTTATTTCATAATTTTTGACCGCAAGTCAAATATTTTTTGATAAAATCTACATAAATATCAAATTTTGATACACTTCTAAACTCATAATTAAAAAACATCGTAGATACGATGTCTTGTTAGTTAATTGTACTTCCCTTGAGATATGCATCATATACCTCTTGGCTCATACTGTGATGTGTCGCTTTGATTTCATCAATAAGCGATGGCTGTTGTAGTAAGTCTACAATACATCCACATACAATCTTAGCTGGTTCAATAAATGCTTTGTATTCATCTACAATCTCAAAATCCGTTCCGTGTATTACGCCATGGAAACCGTTGTAGCCAAACTGTATCATCGGATAAAAACAGGATACATCACCCACATCACCACCAGCGATACTTCTTTCATCTGCGATGATTTGATCTTCGCTGACAAAGTTTAGGATATTTTGGTGTGCAACTTGGCTTAATACTGGATTTGGGGTAAACGGAAGATAGCCTACCATATCATCAAAGACTGCTTGTCCGCCAAGTGCCATTGCACAATGGGAAGCTAGATCTGTAATCTTTTGGTCAATCTCAATCAGTTTATCTTGGTTGGTTGTACGAATATAACACTCATAGATAACTTCGGATGGAATACTGTTGATGGTATCTCCTCCCTTGGTTATCATACCGTGAACACGTACCATATCCTTTTCTTCAATTGTCTCTCTCAACATACCAAGTCCAACATTGAAGAGTGTAAATTCATTGAGGGCATTGATACCTAGATGTGGTAGTACACCAGCGTGAGATGCCTTTCCTTTGAAGTGTATCTTCTTATACTTAAATCCTGCAAGCGTAGAGCCATAGCCATATGCATATGCAGAGCCCATCGCATGTAGGTGGATGATACAATCACAATCAGAGAATACACCAGATTTTAACATATTCATCTTTCCACCGATGTAGTCAATCTTACCATCTTTGATTAACTGTTTACGATACTCTAAGTCGGTATATTCCTCTCCTGGTGTAAAGTACAATGTGACCTTACCCTTTTGATCAAGAATACCAGATTTCTTTAGTGCAAGCATTGCGTTTACCATGATGGTGACTTGTGTACTATGTCCGCATGCATGTGCCGCATGATCAACAGGATTTGCACAAGGATGTCCCTCAACAGGTATCGCATCTAACTCTGCAATCAATCCAATATGCGGTTTTCCTTTGCCAAGGCTAATCTGGAAACCTGTTTCAAAGTATTCTGCTTCAGCAAATATTCCATGTTTCGCTAATGTATCAAGGATAATTTTCTTGGTTTCATGCTCCTTGTAGCCAAGTTCTGGATGTAGAAATAGTTGTTTTCCTAACTGTATGATTTCCTCTTGCTGTCCATCTATGATTTCATTTAGTTTTTCTTTCATAACAACCTCTTTCTATTTCATCGCAGCCCATTCTTCGATTTCATCGATCCAAGAAAGATCATCTTTATGTTTATGCTTATCTTTCTTGGAATGTTGTGGTTTATCAGTATCTTTTTTCTTTGGATTTGATTTTTTATCTTCTTTTGTTTGTATTGGAAATAATTTCTTGAACATACACTTATTATAATTCAAGTAAGTCATAACTTTCAAAGATGGTATACTCATCCGCATCATGTGTGACCCAGAATACAGTTTTATCTTGGATCTTATCTTTGATGTATTCTAGGACTTCTTGTTTGGTTTTCTCATCAAGTCCTTTGAGTGGTTCATCAAAGAAAAGTATATCTGCCTTTGCTAGTAATGCACGGATGATAGCGACTCTTCGCTTCATACCACCTGAAAGAGTCGACACTTTTTGATACATATCAGTTAAGCTTACCTTGGATAGTTCTTGTTGTATTTGCGTGGCTGTAAGTTGATCATTGACCAGCTGGATATTCTTTAGGATGCTTAGATTTTCGCATAAGCGATCTTCTTGGAAGACAGCTGCTTTACGTATACTCTGATCCAGTGTAATACGTCCTGCATCAGGTACTTCTAACGACATCAACAGTCGTAATAATGTTGTCTTACCACCACCGGATTTGCCTTTGATGACGTGTACAGCATGACCTTTGAATACATGATTGAAGTTATCAAAGACAACATGATTTCCATATTTTTTTGTTAGATTTTCAACACGAATATCAACCATGCATTACTCCGTTTCTAGATCGTTTACAAGTTTCTTTAACAACCAGTTAAACACTTTTTCTAATACCGTACTCAATAGGATAATCACCAGAGTCCATGCGAATAAGTCAGGTGTATCAAAATAGACTTTTGCTTGTTGAAGGTGTTCACCAATGGAGAATTTCGGCATACCGATTACTTCCGCTGCGATACCAGATTTCCATGCAAGACCTAGCGCTAATGAACAGGCACTTTGGAAATATGGCAAAACTGCAATTACATAGATATAGCGTATTCTTATGTAATTCGATAACTGGAAGACATCCGCCATCTCTAAGAGTTTAACATCCGTCATCGCAATCCCCTTACGTATATTTTCATAGAAGATTGGAAACACCATCAAAAATGAAATGACAATGGATAAGTATGTTGATCTTACCCATATCAATACAAGGATGATAAAAGATGCGACTGGAATAGATTTAATTGTAAATACCAACGGCGATAACAACTGATAGAACCATTTCCACTTACTTGAAAATATCGCAAATAGAATACCCAATATCATCGCAAGTAAGAACCCAATACTGATGTTACATAATGACCGTAAGATAGATTGATAAAACGTTGTTGTTTGCATTAATACGAATAGACGTTTTATCACGGTAAAAGGAGATACCAAAAGTATCTCCTGATTTAAAATCATACTGCCTACTTGCCATACAAGTAACCAGAATACGATTGCCCATGTTTTTATCTTCGTGTTATTTTGTTCCATAATAGAAGTCATCATCCGGCAAGTTGCCACCGACAGCCTGTGTACTCTGCTCATATAATACATTCAAGTATCCGGATAGCTTTTCTTTCATACTATCACCGCTGATAAATGTAATATTGCAGAAAGGCAATGCTTTTTCGGCAACTGCTGAGGCAATGATATCATAGGATTCAATATATGTCGCTGCTTCTTTAGGATTCTCATTGACAAAGTTGATACTAGCTTCATATTTCTCCATGAAATCTTCTACTGCTTCAGGGTGTGCTTCAATAAAATCTTTACGTGCTACAACAACACCAGTGATTAATGAACTCTTGTTTTCACGATTCTCTTGGAGTGCATCCCACTCTTTTGTTAGGTCTAGTGCTGAGTGAATTTGATTGTTTTTAGCAGCTGCAGCTGTTACGAATGGTTGTGGTAACATCGCAATCGCATTTGGATCTTGTGCTAATGCCGCAACACATTCCGCATGTTCGCTCTTCCATTCAATCATCACATCCACACCTGGTTTTAAACCATTCTCTTCAAGAATGTAATTCAATACATATTCAGGTGTAGCACCCTTACCACTTGCGTTGATTGTCTTACCCTTTAAATCCTGTGCTGAGTGAATGGTATCTCCTGTTTCACAGATATAAAGTACACCTAATGTATTGATTGCTAGTACATCGATTTGCTTGTCTGTTTTATTGTATAAAACAGATGCTAGGTTTGCAGGTAATGCGGCGATATCAACATCACCCTTTACAAGTTTTGGTGTAACTTCATCAATTGCGGATACAATCTCAAATTGATAATTGTTTGAAGTAATATTGCCCTCATCACTTTCTTTCATCATTTGTACCATACCCATTGCGGTAGGTCCTTTGAGTGCAGCAACCTTAACTTCAGTTGGTTCTACCTCCTTCTTAGATGTTGCGCCTGTTTGCTTATTTTTAGGCGTACATCCAGCTAGAAGTGCTACTGACATCACAATAGCGGATAATTTCTTACAAATCCCTTTCATTTTATCTCCCTTCTGATATAGATATCACTATGATTTGTGTAGATCATATTCTCATTTTTATATCGTGCAAATTGACGATAGAGTGTTGATTTACTAATACCAAGCTGTGTCGCTAACTCCTCTCTGGTAATTGACATTTCTACTTTACCATCCTTACCTGCATGTGTTTCTAAATACATCAAGATACGATCACTGGATGACTGCATGGTAAGCTCTTCTATTCTTCTTAGTAGGAATTGTATCTTGGTATTGCATAAAACAAGATAACTTTCCAATATCTTTGGATTAGTGGCTAAGGCTTGTTTTAGATATGCCTTTGGAATAAACCTTACGATAGTTGGTTGACTTGCCTTCAATACTGTCTCTAAATCATTTTTAACATATAGATTACAGATTCCAAACATATCATCTTGATGTAGCGTAGATAGCTTTAACTCTCTACCATCCAAAGCAACAGAATAAACATCAATACAACCCTTTGTAATGATGCCAACATATTCTTGACCATTGATGGTATCCACTACCATCTGACCTTTACGTAGCTTTTTCTCAATGATGATCGATGAATCTATATTCATATAATCAAATAGTGGAATCATGATTATGTCCTCATCAGTTAGTTACTGCTAACACGAAAAATTATACCATAGACTATCTCGATTACAATATCATAAAAGTCTCATGTGAGAGTGTTATTTTTAGGAATATCTTTTATCGTATTCATAAACGAAAGAAGGTGTATGCATGAAACAAATCGTCATGTTAAGTGGAGCGAATGCATGTGGTAAAACTGCTATCCTCAATTGGTTATTACCATTCATGCAAAAAAATAACCAAAAAATCAGTATCTGTAAGTTCGATTGTGTCGATGATAGTGATTGTAAGACATTTCAAAAGTTCAATATACCTGTTGCCAGTGGCATCAGTCATGATATCTGTCCAGACCACTTCCTCGTCTCCAACTTTATCGAGTTATACCAATGGAGTAAACAGAAAGATAGTGATTATCTATTTATTGAAACAGCAGGTTTGTGTAATCGCTGCTCGCCAGCGACCAAGAATATCCTATCTTTATATGTCATTGATAGTACCTGTAGTACCAAAGCCCCATCCCATATGGGACCTATGTTAACAAAGGCAGATTCGATTATCCTCACCAAAATTGATATGATCTCCCAAGCAGAGAAGGAAATCATCTACTTTAACATTCAAAAAGAAAATCCAAATGCAAAAATCTTCTGTGTCGATAGTCTATCCGGATATGGAATTGAATCCATTGGTCGCTTTATCCTAACAAAAGAATCTGTAGATGACTTCGATCATGACTCACTACGTCATACCATGCCATCTGGCGTATGTTCCTATTGCCTTGGTGAAAGAAGAATCGGTTCCGCCTATCAACAAGGATGTGTAGAAAAGATCGCATTTCAACAGGAGGACACATGCATAAAATAACAATCTATCCAGGTTTTGATAAAGACCACAACCCAGAAAACTTCGATGTCTTAAATCTTTACCCTTCTAAGATATACGCAATCGTTGGTAATACTGGCTCAGGAAAAAGCAGATTACTAAAAGACATCGAACAACTCGTAAACAAAGATTCCATTAGTAAAAGAGTTGTTACAATCAATGATCAACAGATTGATATAGAACAACGCTTTACATTCACCAATCAGATGATTGCCCATCTCAGTCAAAACATGCGATTTACACTTGATATCACTGTTGATGAATTCATCAACCTACATAAATCATGTCGTAAAAAAGATATCCCTAACAGTGAAGTCATTCATCTAGCTAATACCATCACTGCTGAACCCATCCATAGTAGTATGAGTTTAAATCTATTAAGTGGTGGCCAAAGCAGAGCTTTGATGATCGCAGATATCGCATGTATATGTGATAGCCCTATCGTGTTAATCGATGAAATTGAAAATGCAGGTATCGATAAGATGAAAGCGATGTATGCATTATGTAAACAAGACAAGATTATCTTAATCGTCACCCATGATGTCCATACTGCTTTATTAGCAAATGAAAGAATCATCATGAATAATGGTAGTATCTCTATGATTCTTGCCAAAAATAAAGCAGAAGAAACACTATGCAAACAACTAGGTGTTGCCTACCAAAAACAACTAGACATGCAGAAAAGGTTACGTACAGGAGAACGTTGTATATGAGAAAAGTTACGCTATTTTGGAATCACATTTGTATTTTACATAACTTTGAAAAGCAGTATCTTTCCAAAGTAAAACAGCAGTTATTACAAGAGGATATTGATTTAGATATTCATTACTTTGGTCTTGGTTATCCATCTCATATGTGTGAGTATCTCTCTAGCCATGATGATCTACCTGATTTAATTGTGAGTGCTGATCTAGAAGTGATTGAAAATCATAAGATTTACAATCATCTAGGTGATTTACATGCATGTTCCTTGTGGCTAGAGAGTAAACACTCATTGCTTATCGATAGTGTCCAAAGAAATGAATATCTACTCCCTCTTGTCATTATTCCACTTATCTACTACGCAAATATTAAAGATGAAAACTTGGATATCCTTTCACTTTCCAAAAAACACAAACTATCATTTGGTGGTATCAACAACTCAGCAGTCAAGACCATCGTCAAATCACTTTGGCAACAGAAAGGACCAGAGTTTTGTGATACATTACTCAGCGATAGCCACGTATACGATATGCCAATTAATGCCTTTCAAAGTGTACGTGCCAAGCAAAATGATATCGCTCTTGTGCCATCCCTATACGGATTACGTGCAGACCAACAAGAAACATTTATGTATACACCAAAAGAAGGTCCCTTCTTACTACCATCTTACTTTATCGCAAGAAAATCGATCGATGAAGATTTAGCGAAGTATGTATTACAAAAGATTATGCAGAAAGAACTGTTGGATTTCTATGTACAACAAGGTGATTTAATCAGTTGTATCAACAATACAACACTGACTTCCACACAAGAAAAAATGCATCGATGCATGCATGTTAAGCAATCCTTCATCGATACATTAGATGATTCTGTATTCTATGATTTTTTCTTATCTCATTTTCCAAATGCACATGACATCCGTTAGGAAGCTCTTGTGCCATTTGGCAATGAATTTTCAGATAACAACATGGTATCAGGAATACCATCTTCATATCCCAATGTTACAAGCATTCCATGGGAAGTAATGCCCATAATCTTTCTAGGTGCTAGATTGACTAAGAAGAGTGCTTGTTTTCCTTCTACTGTTTTGTAGTCGTCACGTACTTCACGTAAGCTACAGATGATTATGCGTGGTTGTTCTTCTCCTAAGTCTACCGTTAGCTTTGTTAGTTTTGTTGATTTTTCAACATCCTCTACTTTAGTGATTGTGCCGACTCTTAGATCTAGTTGATCAAAGACATCGATTGATACTTCTTTTTTCATTTCTTTTGCCATAAATATTCCCTCTTTCTACTTTTGTGTATCATCCACTAAGACCTTTACAATTTCTCCAACAAAGAAATGATGGAAGTCCTTGAGTGGATAGGATTCTGAAACGATTTCTGGATCGTTGAAACCTTCTTCATTGAGTCTACCTGTATATAGTTTGCGACATACAAATACATATTTTGATTCCCCAATATATGTTGTTTCATCTTCAAATACAGGAGTTAAGTTTGCGGCTTTAAACTTATCCATATCCCTACCTGATTTACTACCAAACAGTGCTAATGCTTTCTTCTGCTCAGCCGGCAAGACATTGACTGTGAAGTACTCTTCTTGTTGCATAAACTTCAGTGTATAACGAGAAGGTCTAACATAGACGAGGATCGTTGGTAAGTTATGTTGTGATTTTCTTCCCCATATAGATCCAAAATGACCCCAGGAAACAGTCATACCGTTATAACCATCTGCTTGATTACCAGCACAAACTACCATCCAATCATTCGCTACCATCGTCATCGGATTTAATGTTAAGTTTTGATATTTAATTTCTTTCATATCCTCACCCACTTTCGTCTAAATTATACGATATTTTCTAAGTGCGTGGTAAATACCATCATCATCGATATCTTTTGTAATGTAATTCGCAACTTGTTTCACATTGTCATTTCCATTGCCCATGGCAATGGATAAACCAACCATCTTTAACATGGAAACATCGTTATCACCATCCCCAAATGCCATACATTCACTAGCATCCAGATGATAATATTCTAATATTTCTTGAATTCCTTTATCTTTACCACCACCCTTAGCGATAATATCTCTGGCATCTGGATGCCAAGAGGTTGCTTTAGAGTGTGGCATTATGTTTAATACGGATTGGATTTGTTCATCAGACAATCCGTATGGAATTAGCTGTAGAATATCTTCATTCTCTGTATTGGAAGTATCTTTTATCGTAGGTACTTGTGAACTGATATCCTTTTGTACACGCTGTACCAATGCATTTGCGTAGTTGATATACATTTCATGTTGGTTGATAAATATACATGGAAAGGGATTATCCTTAAGATACTGTAATAGATGATGTAAGTCCTGTTTATCAATTGGGTGAGATGATATCAATTGATCAGCTTGTAAGCATAACATCCCATTCAAACATAGATAAGCGTCAAACTTTAATTCATCTGGTAATAGCCTTGCGATTTCGATTGGATGTCTACCCGTCGCAACAATCGTAAGGATACCTTGTTTACGTAATTGTTCTATAGATTGGATAGTTGATTTATTTACGCCATGCGTTCGATGGGATACAAGTGTTCCATCCACATCGAAAAATACAGCTTTGATTTGTTTATTCATTTATCACCTGTAAAAAAGGTAAGTTGTACATACATAATGTATTCACTTACCTTTTTACTATATCTTTTATTGTTTTTGGTTACAATATATCGCAGCGTTTTGACCTGCCAATCTTCCTGAAGTTAGTGCATAACCCTGGGCGATACCACCATAAGTTGGATATGCCTTTTCACTGGCGAATAATACCCCAATGGAATCATTACCAACCACAAAAACATTCTCTATTGATTCATTTTTGTTGGTTAATAAGTTGAATTGCGCATCCACATCAACACCACCTGTGGATGAATACACATAGGCAGCTCCTTTAATCGCATAGAACTTACCACTAGTCTTACCGTGAACATTCTTAATATTCAACCTAATGCCTAATGCATTGGATAAACCCCCAATACTTTCAGCCACAACAACATCATTATAGCTTTCTCCCATGGATAAGATTGCCTCTATATTTGGGATTGGAGTTTTCGGTACATAATTGCCACCTTGTGATAAGAATAGTGGCTTGTTGAAACTATCCATTCCAACCGTCTTGATTGCGCTGATATCATCAGCGTTATAGATTGCATAGAACTCATCGCCAGCTTTCCATGCATTAAAAGATAGATTACTATCCACTTTATCACGGAATAAGTTACCCTGTTTATCTACCAATACCGCATCGTTATCCAACAGTAATGATGTTAGGATTGCTTTATCATCTGCGCTGACTTCATCATCTCTAATGATATTCGATAATTGTGCAATGTGATTTTCCACTGCCACATCAGGATTGTATAGTGCACCACCAATTGAGGTAGCCATTTGAATACCAGCACCTTTACATTGTGTCATGGCATGCGTATGCCAAGTATAACCTGTATACTGCTTACTCATCTGTGGATTGCCAATATAACCACCAGTAGCGAGTATAATACTCTTACCATAGATTTTATACTTTGCGCCATCATAGCGAGTTGCTTTCACACCGATTACATCTCCACTTTTATTCAGCAGGAAGCCATCTGCAGTCAATTCTAATTCATATGCATTCTTTGGATTTTTACTGGTAGCCAATTTCATAGAATTGATATAAGCATGATCTTTATCAACACCTGTTTTATCGGCATACATTGTCCATACATTCCACAGTTTGGGATGATAGAATGAAAACATTTTGTTACCAAACTGGAAATCATACTGATTTTCTAACCAATCAATTGTATTACCGGATTCATTGATAAACTCTCGTACGAGATCTTCTTTGGCATCATTGTCGGTATATTCCAGCCAATCCTGAATCAAGCTTTCACGATCGACAAATGGTTGGCCTTGATTTAACTCTACTTGTCTTGATGGATTGATCGCCATCGCACCTGCACTCATCGCACCATTGCCACCAAGCTTTCCAGCACTATCCAAGCCAAAGACAGATACGCCTTGACTTGCGGCACTTAGATAAGAAGCGATACCAGAAGCACCAAGACCAACAACGATCACATCATAATCCTCTATTTGAACGACCTCAGTTGATTTGGCAATTGGTGTCATCCACTCACTTGAATCACCACCATTTTCATCAATGATACTCTTGATGATAGTCCTAGCCGCATTACTAGAGACAGTGGCACCGGTAATGTTATCTACCGCAAGTGATTGAGATTCTATAATACGTGGATAAAATCTTTCTTCCACGGTTTGATATACATTTGCATTACTACCTGCATCGATTGTTTCAATCGAAGTGATTTGATTATCCTGAAATGTAACTCTTAGATTCATCTCACTTTCAACACTGTATGATTCTGCTTTTCCTTCGTATGTACCATCCTGTACGGATTTCTGTTTCACACCAACATATGCATTCGTCGCAAAACCTGCTGTACATCCACTCAAAACAAAAGTACAGACAAGAGCTACACATATCCCCTTATGATTCATGTTCCCTCCGATTATATGCAATAAACTTTAATTGATTTGAATATACCCCATTAAACATGACTATGTCAACATGCATTCATGTTAAATGCATGTTTTTACATATTTTGACTATATTGTTTTGGTGAAACACCAACGATACGTTTAAATACCTGTGAGAAGTAGTACTGATTACTATACCCACAAGCTTCCGCGATCTCATACATCTTCATATTCAGATATTGACTACGTATGAGCTTCTTTGCATGCATGATTCGCTCTTCTGTTAGTACATCAATAAATGATTTCGATAGTTCTTTCTTTAGTAACTTCGTAATATATCCTTCACTCATCTGCATACTATTCGCCAAATCACTCAGTGCATAGTTTTCATTCGCGATGTTTTGTTGTATCTGCAATACCATACGTTTTACAAGTGGCGAATGGGCATCTTGTTCGTATTGACTTGCTTTGTGTATCGCCAGTGTGATGACATCAATAAATTCTTTAGCATCCACTGGCTTTAGTAGATAGCGAAATACGCCTTCTGTTAATGCTTGCTGGGCATACTTAAAATCATTATATCCAGAGATAATAATCAAAATGATATCCTGATTGATTAAGCGTATTTCGTGAATCAATTCCAAACCATTTTTAAAGGGCATATTGATATCAATCAGTGCAACATCAATCTGTTGTTGACTCATGATTTTGAGTGCTTCCTCTCCATTTGAGGCTAGTTCAATATGATTGACAGGTAACTTTGCCTTTACAATTCTTTTTGCAAAGTTTACACGTATCATCTCTTCATCATCTGCAATTAATATATTCATATTACGCTCTTTGGTTGGATCATACGACTAGTAAATACATGATTTTCCGCTATTAGCTGTACACCAAATCGATTACCATATTGGTGTTGTATTCTAGCATTTACATTAAATAATCCATACCCCAGATTCTCTTCTGGTAAAACTCCCTTCTTTAACTCTTCGTTGATTTTCGCTATATGATTTTCGTCGATTGTTTCATAGCAATTGATCACATCTACAACGATGGTTTCATCTTGTGCATAGATATGTACTTGAATTGTGGATGGTTGATTGAGTACCTTAACGCCATGATATATCGCATTTTCTACGAGTGGTTGAATTGTAAACTTTAGAAATTGATTTTGTAGTAAATCATGATCAATTTCCCACTCATCATTCAGTATTGCATGATAGCGTAACTTTTGAATCTTGAGGTAACTTCTAACATGCATGATTTCCTCATCAAGGGATACCATCTGTCGATTATCGCTTAAACCAGTTCGAAAGAATACTGCCAAATCATGAATTGCATTTTCAACATCTTCATCATCATGATCAAATGCCATCGCTTGAATTGTCTCTAATGTATTGTAAAGAAAATGCGGTTTGATTTGGGAGTATAGAGCACGATTATCAGCTTCACTACGCTCATGTTCCTTCTCTTTAACTTCGGTAATTAAATGATTAATCTCATCAACCATCGCATTATAGCTAGCATTTAAGGTTTCGAATTCCTGTATATGTGAATGTTCTTCGCTCTTCAACAATTCACCATCTTTCGCATTTGCCATGACATTCTCAAGATTCTTGAGTGGTATCACAAGACCATACGCAATCTGTCGTATGATATACTGAGCTACCAACAAAATAACAACAGTCACAACGCTAATCAATAATACAGTTTCAAGAATCGTATTCATGTAATAGCTATATGGTATCTCTAATACATACTTCCAATTAGGATTGGTATTGATATCTTTTTCAAAGTGAATTCCTTGTACATCTGTTGGATTACCCATCACAACATCACCCTCTAGATTAGCGATATATACATTGAATTCCTTTGCGATATTCATCATCAGATTTTCTATATAATCTGTACGTAATGCGGCAGATATATAACCTATCACTTGTTGGTTTTCATCGAATACTTTCGCTACAATTAAAACAATCTTCTCTTGGTTTGATTTTGAAGTAATCACATCAGAGATGACTACATCTTTATTCGTATTTGTTAATTCTAGAAAATATGCACGATCATTGACCGTAAAATCCGAATCATCTGTTAAAAACTTTTCGCCTTCCAAGGTGATAAACCCCAAACTTTCATAACGAATATTTGTGTCTTGTTGATATTCACGAAGTAACTCTAAAATATGAAGATGATTTTCTTCTGTCAGTGATTCATCACGGAATGTATTTGCGTACTGTCGTATGATTTCTCGATTAAACTGAAACCATAAATTGATATCACTTACCTGAGTATTTACTTGATCTTGAACCAAGTGATGAATCTGAGGTAATATTCGCTGTGTAATTGTAAAGATAGAGATTGTTGAGATACACAATATCGCACAGATGATTAAAACTGTGATCTGTTCAACAATCAGTTGAAAAAACTTTTTCATCGAAACCTCATTTCCAGAATATGACTTTTCTTAACTCATTGTAACATAGTAAAATATCCTCTTAGTACATTTCTACCAAGAGGATATTCATCATTTTTGTACAGAATTGATCTGATTATTCTGCAGCGTTTTTACCAGCAATACGTCCAAATACAACGATATCTGTAATCGCATTACCACCTAGACGATTTGTTCCATGGATACCACCAGTTACCTCACCTGCAGCATAGAGATTCTCAATGACATCACCATCTGTGTTGAGCACTTGTGCATTCGTGTTAATCACAACACCACCCATTGTATGGTGTGTAGCAGGAGCGACTTTCTGTAGGTAGAATGGACCTTCCGCAATCGTACGTAACTTACCACCACGATTTTGTTCAGGATCACTACCTGCCAGTGCATATTGGTTGTATGTATCAATTGTCTGCTTGAGTGTATCGTAATCGATATCTGCTTCTTTCGCCAATTCTTCCAGTGTATCTGCTTTGAATAATAGACCTGAGTTTACAAAGTTGTTATATTCATTTTCATGAAGCTTTGTCATATTACCAACTGTTTCTACTTCTTGTCCCCATAGTAAGTATGCATACTTGCCAGGTTGATTTAATATCGCATTGGAGATAACATCTCGACGTCCCATATCATTGACAAAACGCTTGCCTTCTTGGTTGACAAGAACTGCTCCATCAAAGCGAGAGTTAGCTACATAGGAGATAATTCCTGTCTGAGGATTACATGTTGGATATACCTGAATCTGACTCATATCAACAAGATTTGCGCCAACTGCTTGTGCCATGACAATGCCATCACCAGAGCTAGCAGAAATACATGTTGTCTTGTATTGACTACCATATTCAGGATTGTATTCCTCTCTCATTTCTACATTAGAACCAAATCCACCACTAGCAAGAATCACTGACTTGCTTGCATGGATGGTAATTTCATTACCAGCATTCTCAGCAATGACACCACTTACTGCACTACCATCAGTCATAAGTGACTTCGCACTTGTATTCTTGAAAATATCAATACCCTTGTTTACAGCTAAGTTCTCTAATTTAGACATCATCTCATATCCAGAGTTTCCAACAGGTATCGCTGCGCGAGGAACAGAGTGTCCACCAAATTGTTGTACACGATCCTGAATGAATTCCATATGCACATCGTCTACTAGCCAATGATATGCATCTAGTGCATTGTTTGCCATCGTATCAACAAGTTCAGGATTTGCGAGATTATCGCCACCCTTTAATGTATCTTCCTTGTATAGTTCTACAGAATCTTCAATTCCATTCTTTTCTTGTAAATCTGTACCAGGAATATTGATACCACCACCGGATACTAAAGTATTACCACCAACTTGACTCGTCTTCTCTAGTACGACTACTTTGGCTCCACTTTCAGCAGCAGTGATCGCAGCTGTTAAACCAGCTCCACCAGCACCAATTACAACTACATCATATGTATATTCATTCTTCTCGAGTACTTGGTTGATCGTTTCCTTATCCATCGCATTGATACTATCATCTGTAGCACCTGCTTGTTTTAGATTGTCCTTTAATGCACGGATAACTGCACCTGAAGTAATCGTAGCACCTGTTGCAGTATCTAGATTCACTGTTTGTTTTTCAACCACAGTATTTGTAATCTTATCAATTGCGACACTACCAATTCCCTTTGTCTCTACATTTTCACTAGCATCTACACTTGCAATCTTACCATCTGCAATTGTAAGACTCACTGTGATTGGTCCATTGTGACCTGTTGTTTCTGTTGTATATGTTCCATCTTTTAGACTTGCTGATTTGCTTGTTGTATTACATCCAACAAGTCCAGCTGCCATTGCTGGAACAACAACCATAGAAAGTAATTGTTTCTTCTTCATAAACCCTCCATCTATTTGTGAATTTATTATAAAAGTGGAGGTCTATAAAAGTATTTATAATATTCTGCTATATTTTATAAAATTCCATCCTCAGCGATGTCGATACATGGATAATTTTGACGTATGTATCGATAACACTCACAATCATCTTCATGATCGTTGATAATGCCACAAGCCTGTAGATACGAATAAACAATTACAGGTCCAACAAACTTAAAACCACGCTTCTTTAAATCCTTACTTACAATTGTAGATAGTTGATTAGAAGCTACCATTTCACCCTTTTTGCGACCTTGATAACATATCGTTTGATTCTTTGAAAAAGACCAAAGATATTGATCGAAACTTCCAAATTCCTCTTGTACATGCATGAATGCCTGTGCGTTGGTTATCATTGCTTGAATCTTACGTATCGATTTAATCATATCTTCTACTTTCATGATTTGATCGATATCATCCTGATTCAAGTTAGCGACTTTCTTAACATCAAAATTCGCAAAGCACTTTCTCATTGTTTCTCTTTTATGTAAAACAATCTGCCAGCTTAATCCTGCTTGCATTGACTCCAATACTAGATATTCAAATAGCTTTTTATCATCATGTGTAGGTACACCCCACTCTGTATCATGATAACTTTTCATTTCATCACTACTATTCTTCCACTCACATGCCATACATATACCTCTTTATCACTTCTATTATAAAGCACAAAAACTTCGAAGTTAATCACGGTTTGCGTGATATTCCTCGAAGTTTCATTCTCTATTCAATTATAAAATATGTAGAGCAGATAATATTATTGATAATACAATAGTTCAGATAACTTGTACATAAAGTACAAGTTATTACCAATTATTTACAACATAGATCAATTCTTTCATCTACATCCCATATCATATCTGATGCAAGTTGATAGAATTCGTCTTCACTGTTAGATTCAAATAAACTTCTTACCCAATCCGTGCGTTCAAAGTTAAACATCAATACTTGTAGTAAATCAACAAATTCCTCAGGATCTTTGAATCCAAGAAAGAATGCCATCCTAACATCGGTTGTCTTTTCTACATCAGACATCTGATTCCACTTAACAGCCTTCTTCAACCTAACAGGAGCAATGAAAGGCTTTAGGATTGCTTTCGCACCGGTATGTGGTATCGCAATTGGATATGGTTCAACCGGTAAAGCAGTTGGAAAAGAGGCTTCCCTTATATGTAATCGTTCTAGATACTCATCACATGCATATCCCAAATCCACAAAAATCTTAGCCATTATTTCGAATAATTCACTGTAGTTTTCGACTTCAACATCAAGCCTAGTTAACTCCCTTTTAACCATTTCCTTTCCAAGCATGAATAATCCTCCTCAAATGATAATTCATTCAATATTTCAACTTTATAATAGCAGAAATGTAAGCGCTTTACTACAGTTGAATATAAAAACAGATAAGATATATACAATCCATCTTATCTGCATAGATATTATTTGTTTAAAGCTCTATTACCAAAAATATAAGTAACAACAAAGCTTAGAACTGTTGCTAAAATCATAACTAACATCGATACTACAAAGTTGCTTGGATTCCCTGTAGGGTCAATATATGCCGCAAAGGAAATGAATCCTGGTGTTGATACAACATACTGTGTCATATGAAACATACCTGCAACTAAGCCCCCAACAGCTCCGCCTATCATAGCTCCATATAGTGGATATCTCTTAGTAAATAGCACACCATATACACCTGGCTCAGTAATACCGCACAAAGCAGTTAGTCCAGCACCAATCGCAACAGATTTTTCCTCTGCCTTCTTTGTTACAAATGCTGCAGCTAGACATGCACCACCTACTGCAACATTGGCTGATGCCATACCTGTACATACCAACGGATCAGATCCAACTTGTGCTAATAAAGCAAATACAATTGGATACATTGCATTGTTCATTCCAAAGAATACTAACCAGCATGTTAAACCGCCAATAATCATAACTGCTATTGCTGGGGCGATATTGTAAATCGCAAGTACCCCATTTGCTAAGTATGTACCTAATATATTACCAATTGGACCAAGTACCACGAGTGTTACTGGCACAGTGATTAGCATCGTTAATAATGGTACAAATATTGTACGTAAGAATACAGGAGTTACTCTTTGTAAGAATTTATAAAGATAACTCATAAACAGCACACCTAAAATAATTGGGAAAACAGTCGAGTTATATGCGACTTGGGCAACAGGAATACCCGCAAAGTTTAATCCCTCTGCATTATTGATAGTACTATAAAGTAACACTGATGCTAGGAATGCCCCAAGATATCCATTCGACTTTAGTCGAGTAGCAGCTGAGAATCCGATAAATATTGGTAAGAAATAAAATGTCGCTTGATTCAATGCATAGAAAACTGTATATGTTCCTGAGTCTGTAGGAAGATGGAAGAATGTAGTCAATATCGTAAGCACCGCTCCAGTCAAACCTCCAGCAACTAACACTGGAATAACAGGAGAGAATACACCACCAATGAATGACATAATTGTATTTAATATATTTCCATTTGTTGATTTAGAAGTATCTTGTTTTAAAGCTTCATTATCTTCTACAGAACCTGAAGTCTTGATCTTCTCATTCTTCTCAAACTCTTCATATAGAGAAGGTACATCCTGTCCAATTACGAACTGGTATTCACCATTTTGAACTACTAGGTTTAGAACACCTTGGATTTTCTTTGCGGCTTGTTGATCTAGTTTTGATCCATCATTTAACTGTAAACGTAAACGAGTCATACAGTGTGTCACACTTGTAATATTATCTTCGCCACCTGCAACTTTAATAATTGCTTTTGCAATTGCTTTATAATCTTTTGCCATAATTATCCCCTATTTATCCTGCTTTTCTTTTATGTCACTTGCAATTGAACTTGTATGCGTGAATGATAAGTAGTCAGACATATCCTTACCCCATTCTTGTCCATTTGAATGAATAAGTTTGCTATACCATTCAAAGCTGTCTTTTTTATATCTCTTTAAATCTCTTACATCATCATCTGTTGTATTTACAAATACTAGGCCATAGCGCTTCGCCATACCATTACCAGTTGATAATAAATCCGTGAAGCTCCATGGATTAAACCCAAATACTTCAACCCCATCCTCAATTGCTAAACCTAGATTGTAGATGTAGTCGCGCAAGTAATCGATACGATATTGATCATGAATTTTGCCATCTTCGCCTAAATCTTCATGTGCACCAAAACCAGCTTCGGTAATAATCATCGGTAAGTGATAATGATCCCACATATAGCGCATTGAATAACGCATTGATACACCATCAATATGCCAATCCCAGTCAGTAGTCTCTACATATGGATTACGATCTAATGCATAATAACCTGGCAGATTTGTATAAACAAATTCTCCCTTTCTTCCATATTTATTCAAACCAATTTCCTGTACATAAGATGGATCTGGCCACTTACCTACATCACTGCGATAGCAATTAACAGCGAAGAAATCAATTTTTGCTTGTTTTAAGAGTTCTTCATCACCAGGACGAATATCAGGATCGATATTATTCTCTTCCCAATACTTCTTAATAAATGTACTGTATTCTCCATACGCATACAAATCATTCCATACCTTTTGGGTTAACTCTTCTGCATTCATAGCAGCTATCTGATCTTCTGGTTTACATGATTCTGGATAAATTGGAACGTATCCTGGAACAGGACCAATCTTTCCATCTTTCACTAATTCATGACATGCAATGACAGCTTTAGCATGACATAAGTTCATAATATGGTTAATCTGCCATTGCTTATAGAACCATTCTTCATCGCTTAGTCCTTTAGCGACCCCTAACCACTTACCATATACAATCTGCATGTTTTGTTCATTAATAGATAACCAATACTTTACGCGGTCGCCAAAGTTTTCAAAACAAACACGACAGTAATACTCAAATTCTTCAATAATCTCACGGCTCTTCCAACCACCATACTTCTCATCTACCCAGCATGGCATATCATAGTGATATAGAGTTACGATTGGTGTAATTCCTGCCGCGACTAACTCGTCAATCAGATTGTTGTAGAATTCAATTCCTTTTGAATTAATCTTTCTGTCCTCATACGGAATAATTCTTGACCAAGATAAGGAAAAACGATAACTCGTAAACCCACACTCTTTCATTAAAGCAACGTCTTCTTTGTAGTGATGATAATGATCCGATGCAATGGAATTGTCCGCAAATGGTTTCTTTGTTTGTGAATTCAAATCAATAATTGCTTGTGTTCTACCATCTTCTAAAGTTGCACCCTCTACTTGCCAAGCAGCACTAGATGCTCCCCATAAGAAATTTTTTGGAAATACAGGATTCTTTTTATGTTTCATAATATTCCTTTCTTGCGAAATATAGATCGCTCGTCATAAAAAGTATATTGAATGTAAAGGCTTCCATTTATGCATCAAATGAATCTAAATTAAAAATTGGTGTCAAATTATGACACCAAAAACTATATGCAATCTACAAAAAAATTAGTATCATCAAATCATGAACACAGAACATAGTATTGTCCGTTTTAATCTTCTAACATCATTACTTTCAATCTTGAATCACGAGAATGAAAATAATACATCCTTTCTTCTTGCCAAATACTTTCTAGAAAACTTCCATCGATTGAGCAAGCTAAGTATTTATAAAGTATCCCAAGAATGCTATGTCAGTAGAAGTAGTATTCAACGCTTCGTAAAACAAATTGGCTATGATAGCTTTAAATCATTAAAGAATAGTGTAAATGAAATATACCAGCATCAAGAAAGCTTTATCAGTTATACAGATTATGCTGACTTCCAAAACTATATGCAATTATCCCTAAATGAAATGATTGTAGATATCAATCATATATTCCGTGACTCCAAAATCAGCCAACTCATACATGACATACACGATGCTAGAAAAGTTATACTACTAACTGCAGAAGATTCTAGCTCCTCAATACTAACCTATCAACAAGGTATGCTAGCATGTGGAAAACTAATACGCGTTATTACCAGTGCTTCCAGCAGTCATACGATACTTGAGCAGTTAACAGATGAAGATCTTTTAATTGTATGTTCAGCAACAGGAAACTATGCCCTAGCAATCAATCAAGAAATTAGTCAGTTAAGCACGAGAAAGGCATTAATCACATTAAATAGAACTTCTATTCTCGAAGATACATATCAAAAGATATATTATTTCTCAACAAAATATACATTTACAAATCGTAAAATAAGCTCATTACGAAACATATATACTAGCTATGGAATGACATATTTCTTTGACCTACTCTATCATGAATACTTCAAGACATACACTTCAGAGATAGCTAAATAACAATCCGCACGTATAACGTGCGGTTTTTAGGCTACCCTATAAGGGCCTTTACCACACTTCGACCCTTAAGGGTCTTGTGTAAAAGACTGACAACCGTGTTTGCACACTATGGCTTACCCTTTAAAAGGGTCTACA
>JALENJ010000036.1 GCA_022767445.1 Erysipelotrichaceae bacterium
TTGCGAACCCATAAATATAACTGACCTAAATTAATTCCTGCTGAAAGTGATACAGAACTATAAGACTCACCAGCTATAACTCGTGCAACCAATTCATAGCGTTCCTCTGGAGTCCATTTTCTTTGACAATCATTGTGTTTCAAAACCTGTGAGCCATGGCTTTCCTGTAACTTAACCCATAAGTATATTTGCTTGCGAAACGACCTCTGATTAACGCCTTTTGGAGTTTCTGGATACAATCCATGATGATACATCTCAATACATTTTCTTTTAAATTCATAGCTATAACGCATAAAATACCCTCCTTACTGTTGTCCAGTAAAGAGGGTACATATCAACCAGTGTCCTTTCATTATGATTACTGTATATGATACTTCTCTAATTCCATGTTTACACATTCAACATCAGATGGAACCGTAATGTATTGCGTTCCTCTTTTTTGTCTTGTTTCTGCGCCCTTACCCGTCAACAAAATCACACTATCTTGTTGTAGAATACTAGCATCACTGATTGCTTGATGAATTGCTTGTGGGCGATCAATGATGATTTCATAGGAACCATTTTCCTTCTGTACTGCTTGGGCAATTTCCTTACAGATGGAAAGTACATCCTCCTCACCAGCATCTTCCTCTGTGATGTATGCATGGTCAGCATACTTGCCAACAATCTCGCCTAAGTCATGACGACGATCAAACGCCTTACCACCAGGACAGCCAAATACGATAGAGATATGATGATGTGGATATTCCTTCTTTACAGATTCAAATAACTTTTGGAAGGATAATTGATTATGTGCATAATCAACGATAGCAGTGATTTTAGAATCTTTGGATGTGTAAATCTCCATACGTCCAGGTACCCTAGCTACCTTCAATCCTTGCTGGATATCTTCAACTGGAATCTCAAAGATTCTAGCAATCGCTATCGCACATAATGCGTTAGACACATTGAATAAACCAGGCATGGATAAACAGAATTTTTCATCAAAATCCTTGCCACGTACCTGGAATTCAATGAGTTGACCACTTTTATGTACGTTATTTCCATAGATATCTGCACTTTCATCCTTTTCAGAGAAAGTAATAACTTGTTTGACATCTTTACTTGCATGCATAATTTCATCTGCGTGGTCTGAATCTAGGTTAACAACCGCAGAAGAACACTGCTTAAAGATACGTAATTTCGAATGGAAATAATCTTCCCAAGTTGGATGCTCAATCGCAGAGACATGATCATAACCAATATTCAAGAAAGCACCTACACTAAAATTCACACCCAATACACGATCATACTTCAATGCCTGGGAAGATACTTCCATTGTCAAATACTCAATATCTGAATTAACCGCATTGTGAAAGTGTTTCTGTAACTCAAGTGGCTCTGGTGTAGTGATATGTGACTCATATCTTTCTACACCATCATATGTACCAATTGAAGAGACTACAGCACTTTCATTCTTGTTTAATCGATTTAAATATGTATCTAAAATCGATTTAACATAGTAGGTTGTTGTAGACTTACCCTTGGTACCAGTAATACCAATCAGATTCAAGTCTTTCCAAGGATTGTTATAATACATGGTCGCAAAGACAGCCATGGCATAACGAATATCATTTACAGGTATCCAAGGTAATTGTATATTTGGATATTCCACTTCACTGACATACGCAAAGGCACCAGCATTTTGTGCATCTAGTAGATACTGTTCCTTAAAGTGCGCACCTTTACAGATAAACAAAGTGTTTTTTACAACTTCCTTTGAATCACAAGAAACAAGTTCAACAACAGTATTCATGCATGTATCAGATAAATGTATATCCCTTAATACATGTGAATCTTCTAGTAGTGCAATATATTCTTTTAATTGGTATTTAATCATCTATCTTCCTCCTTCTATACGTGTAAAGGTGTACGTCCAAAGAAACGTATACATTCCTCAGCTAAAACTTCCATCGCATCAATGTAGAAGGATGGTAAGCCATGATACTCACGATAGACAGACAATTCCGTACAACCAAGGATAGCACAGTCACAACCTGCTTTGCGCACTGCCTCATCGATACGTGCGAAGGTATGTCGATTACCCTTTTCTCCACGTTTGATTTCATCGTAGATTAATGACATCACTAACTTTTGCGTCTGCTCATCTGGTTGCCATGCTTGCATACCAGCTTTTTCAATTTCTCGATGATAGACTTTTGTCGCAAGGGTACCATCTGTGGCGAGTATCGCAACCTTCTTATGATTTGTATTTGCCAGTCTTTCGACGGTCTTTCGTGGCATATGAATGATTGGGGTTGAAATCTTTGCTTGTAGTCGATCTACGAAGTAATGCGAAGTATTGCATGGAATCGCAATACAAGCACAATCACAACTTTCTAGTGTATGTAAGTCCTTCAACATGCGTGCATACACAGGCTCTTCATTACCAGATAGGATTGCCTGTGTGCGATCTGGCATCTGTGTATCAGAGATGATGACAGTTGGGATATGTTCTTGATCGGTTGAGGCATCCGTACGATCAAGAATCCACTGGTATAAGATTTGTGTAGCCTGTGGACCCATACCACCAAGTATTCCTAGTTTATCTTTAACAGTTTCCATACAAGTTAACCTCTATGATTTTTTGACTGCGTATGTTTCGTAATTCTTTCTTTGACGACGTAAGTTATACCATACCCATAATCGGTGTAATAGATTCATCTCACCTTTATACACCAAAGAATTATTCATCTTGCCTTCTTTTTCAAGTTGGTCCATCTTGCCATGATATTGAGATTGGATAAAGTCCTTTGCAACATCCTTTGGTACAACGCGCCATAGACTTTCATTCTCACAGATTGTAAATGGGAGTTCTATGTTTTCAATATAATCTTCTACTAAATATCGTGCAATATTGAAACCAGCTCCTGTTACATAATAATTACTTCTGCCCTGACGACAGTTGATTTCAAATAACTTGAGCTTGCCATCACGTTCATCATACTTCATATCAAAGTTGGAGAAACCTACATAGTGAATATCCTCCAAGAAAGCTTTGAGTTTCATACAGATTTCTTCGTTCTTCTCTGTCATGATGACCGCATGATTTCCTAGTCCATGTGGTGTATGTTCTTCAAGAAGTACATGTCCTAAGCACATCATCTTTACTTTGCCATGTTGATCAGAGTAATTCGTCAATACGCGCATGTAGGAATCATCCCCAGGGATACAATCCTGAATGATCATGGAATCTGGATATCCTGCCCCATAACAACGGTCCAAGACATCGTAGAGTTCCTCTAATGTGTTGAGTAAGAATACCTTATCATTGCCAGTGAATGGATGTTGCCAATAGGTCACTGAGTTTGAAGGTTTACAGATATATGGTGGATTGAATGGCAATGAGAAATCATGACCCATCTCTTTACGGTAGATAAAAGTTGCTGGATGATCAATGCCATATTGATCACACATTTCATAAAACTTCTCTTTGTTGATTAGCGTATTCAACATATCCGCATCAATTCCAGCAACGATACAATTCTGTGGAAACTGCTTCTTGTTTTCAGCAGCTAGCTTTACATACGCATCGCCACAGCCAACTACAAACACTTTTCCATCCTGATGTGAATTCGCAAAGTCAATGACCGTCTTTAAGTACACATCCTTTTCTTCAATCTGCTCATTGGCGTGATAGTCAATAATCGAACTTCTATATGCTGGACCTGATAGATATTTACCGTAGCAAGTCGACTTTAAGCCATATGCCTCATGAAAAGCACGTGCTACGGAATACACGTTGATATCTCCACCGAACAATAATGGGTAAATTTTCTCACTCATAAAGGACCTCTTTTCTAAACATGTATTTCTATTATACTACATGCCATTTACATCCAACGCATATATTTATGGCTTAGCAGGATTCCTTAACAATATCTTTAGTATATCCTTAATTTTGAAGGTAAATACGCAGATTATTGTAGACAACTATGCTATACTTTCTTATATATTTATAGCATTTATCAAGAACTTTAAGAGGTGTGTATATGTCCGATAGAACAAACCAAAAAAAGCCAAAAAGTGGTATTGGTAAAATACTGCTCATCATTCTTTCAGTAGTCGTTGTATTGACTGCGGTTGTCTATATTACAGGTGTGATTTACTTTAGAAATCACTTCTTCTATAGAACCAATGTTGGCAGTACCGATGTCAGCTTTAAAAATGTGGATGATACCATCTCAACACTAAATGATGCGGTTAACGTATACAAGATTAAGATCACTGCCCCAGATACAACCTACGAGGTCAAAGGAAAAGATATTTCCTTAAAACTCGATAGCAGCACAAAACAAGTGATTGAAGATGATATCGCAAGCCAGAATGTATTTATTTGGCCTATCACTTTATTCCAACCACAAAACAAGGATATCAGAGTAGATTACAGCGAAAGTGAATTAAAAGAGAAACTTTCAGATTTATTAACGCTAGATAAAGATCCAGTCAACGCAACCATCGCTATCGATGGTAATAACTACAAAGTTGTCAAAGAAAAATACGGTGCAGATACTGCAGCTGTAGAAAAAGAAATTGATGAGGCAATCAACAAACAAGAATATTCCCTCACATTAAATACCGCAAACTTTACAGAACCACAAATCACCACAACATCAGATGAAATCACCAATGCCACAAAGACAATTGATAGTTATCTCAAAGGCATTGTCTCCTATACAATCGGTTCTTCTAAGGAAGTTACAGAAAAAGGATCTATCTTGAATCTTTTGGATATCTCTGATACCTATGAAGTTACCCTCAATGACGATAAGTTACTAGCCTATGTTGATGAGCTAGCTGCTAAGTTTAATACCTATGGCAAAGTTCGTAAGTTTACAACACAAGCTGGCGATGAAATCGAAATCGGCGGTGGTGACTATGGTTATATCCTTGATAAAGACGCTGAATTTGCTCAACTCAAACAAGATTTAGTTGGTGGTAAAACTGTTGAAAGACAACCAGTGTGGTCCCAAACAGCCAATGGTACATTGGACAATGATATTGGTGATAGATATGTAGAACTAGATTATACAAATCAAGTGATGTATTACATACTCAATGGTCAACAAGTATTCTCTACAGATATTGTTTCTGGTAATAATACTGTTGGTCAAGGTTCTCCAGATGGTATTTTTAGAATTAAGTATCGTGTGAAAGATACACATCTAAAAGGAAAGAACCTTGATGGCACAGACTACGACTCACCAGTTAACTACTTCATCGTATTTGCGTATGATGTAGGATTCCACGATGCGCCATGGCAACCATGGTTTGGTGGCAATCGTTACCTATATGCAGGCTCTCATGGATGTATCAACCTATCCAACAGTGCCGCACAATATACATATGAAAATATTCCAGATGACTTACCAGTTGTCGCATACTACCGCACACCAACAACACTTGTTGGTACTGCCAACCGCAATTCTAATGCATTTTCATACCGTGGATAACGCTCTAACAAGAGCGTTTTTCTTATGAAAAAAGGTGTCATAGACACCTAGTATAGATTGAGTTGTGCTTCCTGTTGGTCCCAAATATCATACGCAGATTCCCCACGATGATCAGGAATATCATATGTATCCTTGAGTAACTTACCAAGATAAGTATTTACCTTTGTGGCTCCTGCCTTGTTTAAGTGATCGCCATAGTCAAGTGTATCCTTGGACCAATCAAGACCTAACGTATCATCAATTTCATTTAAGTCATAGTACACGATGCCATACTTCTCACATAGATTGGCAATGACATCATGACGTTCATTACTCCAGTTTTTTGGTGAAGGTGAACTTACCATGATTAGTTCAATATTGTGCTCCTTGCATAGATCGACAATCTTTTCAAAATATTCCATCGTTTCAGGATAGATCGTCGTCTCACGCTGATTTGTCTTCATGTATTGGTTTGATCCCTTATAAGGGCGCACCTTAGAACGTGGATAATATCCTTTACATAAATCCGCATACGCATTCTCATTCGAGGCACCGATTAAATTAACACCCAAGTTAATCGACTTATACGCATTGTGATGATGTAGTACAGGGAATACTTTCTCTGCCATCATCAATACCACATCCTCTTTGTTATAGATGGCATTCTTACGGAATAATGTATTTGGCTCAAGAACCACAACCTTTGGTGATTGTCTTTGTAGAACATATTCCAATACCGCATAACAATCATTGATACGCTGTGCACTGCCACCCAAGTTATAGGAGGCGATGCCTTCTTCTTTCCAGTATTGGAAAGGAGAAAACGTATTACTGGATTCACTATCCCCAGTAAACAATACATCCAAAGAATTCTCTTCTTCTTGATCGGTTGCCTTCATCTTTCGCTTGACCAGTTCAATGTCGTAGACATCCTCAAACCCCTTATGGGCTATCAGGAATGAACTAGCCACCAATAGACACACAAGCACAAATATGAACCCAATTGGTTTCCATATTTTCTTCATGAACTTTATTCTGCTTGTAATCTTTCTACCATCTTAAGTAAGGAAGCTGCACTGTTGAAGTTTGCAGGTACGATATCTGATGCAGGAATCTGAATGTCATAATGATCATTCAAAGCACTGATAATCGATAAAATATCAAATGAATCCAATACACCATCATCAATCAATGTTGTGCAGTTTTCAAAATCCGCATCATCTTTAATATCATTTAGTATTTCTAATAATTCATCCATTTTACTTTCTCCTTTTGACGCTAGAAACCAGCGTACATCATTTTGATAATATCATATCCCGGTCCATACGCACCAAAGAATATGATATAGAATATCACAAGATACAACATACTCCAACGTATCACGATAGGCTTACTTTCAAAAGTCTTACGAATTGGGAACCTTATTTCCTTGAGGATATCCACAATCACCACAATTACAAACGCAATTGCCACAGTGATATAATCCCAGGCATCCATACCAAGATATGGAATCGTATTCCAAGCACTGCTCCAGTTAAAGTTAGTAAATAGCGATGTAAACATCGTCACGATCTGATCCCAACTAGAAGTCGCAAACACCGTCTCACCCACAACCACAATTATCAACAACTTGATAAAGCGGAAGATACGATAGCCAACACCCTCTTGGGATATATGCAGTCTCTTACATAGATTCTCTACAGGTTTTTCCAACAGTAATTCCGCAAAGATCAACACAAAGTAATACAAACCATACAGGATGTAATTCCATTGCGGTCCATGCCATAGACCATTGGAAATCCACACACATAACAACGCAATCATTGGACCGATATACTTCGCTACAGCCTTACCAAGATGTTTCTTTGACCACTTCGTCAGTTTCATAATTGGCTTTGATAATGAAACTGGATAAAAGATATAGTCACGGAAGAATGTACCTAGTGTAATATGCCAACGATGCCAGAAATCCGAAGCACCCTTCGCAAAGAATGGCTGTGTGAAATTCTCTGGCAAGGTAATACCAAACACCTTTGCACTACCAATTGCGATATCAATCGAACCAGAGAAGTCCATATACAACTGAATCGTACAGAAGATACCACCCAGTAGCACAAGTCCACCAGTCGTCGTATAGCGATCAAATATCGCAGTGACTACCGGCGCCATATGATCAGCTATAGCCACCTTCTTAAACATACCCCAAAGAATACGTTCAAAGCCAACGATGACATTCTCCTGTTTGATCGCATTACCCTCTAGTAAAGGATTCCCAATTTCCGAATACCGCGCAATTGGACCCTCAACAAGTGTTGGAAAGAACGTCGCAAACAACAGCAAATGAAAATAATTCTGAACAGGTTCAATCTTACCACTGTTGATATCCGCCAAATACGATACCAACTGCAAGGTATAATAACTAATACCAATCGGCACCAGTATCGTAAGTGGCGTAAAAGACTTCTGCAACAAACCGAACAACCCACTGGCAAAAAAGTTTGTATACTTTAATGCAAGTAAAACACCTAAGTTCAACACGATACCCAGTGTTAAGATACGTCTTTTCTGTTTCTTGAACAGCTTCTTATCTACACCCTCAGGTGCTTTTTTCATACTCCCTAATTTTCGACCGATGAAAAAAGTAATGCCTACTGTCACAAGACAATACGCGATCAACCAAGTCGACCATATTCCAAAGAATACAAGACTGGCAACCAACAATACAATCCAACGATACTTCTGCCTTACGAGTTGATACAACAACATCGTTAAGGGTAAAAATATAACTAAATAACCTAAAGCGTTATACGATAAATTCATAGCTCAAACTTTCTAATACCCTTCAATATTATAAAGAACTTTTTTCAAATGTCATGAAAAAACGAGAAATACCTCATGATTTTCACAAAGAATTCACACGTATCATAATCATATATCAACATATCTTGTCAAAAAGGACTATAATATATGTATATTTGTTAGTTATGACTAACTGGAGGTAAAACTATGAATGAGAAACAGTTAAATCGTATGCACAATGATCCAGGCTTTATCGCAGCACTAGACCAATCAGGAGGATCCACACCAAAAGCACTACTAGCTTATGGATTAGATGAGACTGCATACTCCAATGATGAAGAAATGTTTAATCGTGTTCATGAGATGCGTACACGTATCATCAAGACACCATCCTTCAACTCTGATGGAATCCTAGCAGCCATCTTATTTGAGAACACGATGGATAGACAGATTGACGGCAAGTATACTGCAGACTATCTTTGGGAAGAAAAAGGCATTGTTCCATTCCTAAAGATTGACAAAGGTCTAGCAGAAGAAGAAAACCATGTTAAACTCATGAAGCCAATTCCAAACCTAGCAGAGACAATGACTCACGCTGTCCAAGACCGCCATATCTTCGGCACAAAAGAACGCTCTGTCATCTATGATTACGACGAAAAAGGAATCCGTGACGTCATTGCCCAACAGTTTGATATCGCCCTACAAGTATGGGCAGCAGGTGCTGTGGCTATCATTGAACCAGAAGTCGATATCCATAACCCACACAAAGCAGAATCCGAAGAATTCATGTTGAAGGTAATTCATGAACATCTTGATAAGCTAGATGCTGATGTGAAAGTCATGTTCAAGCTAACGATACCAACTGTTGATAATCTCTACGCAGACTTAATGAAGAATCCACATGTTGTACGTGTTGTCGCTCTATCAGGTGGATATTCACAAGATGATGCTTGCCAACGTCTATCACATAACCATGGTATGATCGCATCTTTCTCACGTGCATTCGCACAGGATCTTAAATACAAGCAAACAGACGAAGAGTTTGACTCAACCGTCAAAGCCGCAATCAAGAAGATCTACGAAGCATCCGTTGCTTAACCTATATAAAAGACCAGTCAAGGCTGGTCTTTTACTTTACTCATCTAACAGATTCATCAAATATCCATATCCCTCTTCCTCCATGGATTCATAAGGGATAAAACGCAACGCTGCACTATTGATACAATAGCGCAAACCTCCTTTGTCCCTTGGACCATCAGTAAATACATGGCCAAGATGACTATTCGCACAGCGGCTACGCACTTCTGTACGCAACATACCAAACTGCGTATCCACCTTTTCATGAATGACATCCGGGATAATCGGTTTACTGAAGGCTGGCCATCCACAACCAGATTCATACTTATCCGTGGATAAAAACAGAGGTTCCCCACTGACAATATCGACATAGATACCCTTATCCATGCAGGTATCATAGCGATTATCAAACGGTTTCTCCGTCTTTGAAAGTTGCGTAACGGCATACTCCAAAGGTGTTAACTTCTGTTTTAACTGTTCATCTGTATATGATTCATACTGCTTTTCTAACAATTCCTTATGCATAGTTTCACCTGTTACTTTCTATTAAATTTGGTTATAATGTGAATACGAGGTAATTTATGGAACTCATTACACAACTGATGGATCAAGCACAAATTGGAAGATCACTTGCGCGTATCGCACATGAAATCATTGAAAAGGATAGTACATCCTCTCATGTATGTTTGGTTGGTATCAAACGTAGAGGAATCCCTCTAGCTCAAATACTCAGTGACAACATCAAGAAGTTCACTGGGGTATCCCTTCCTGTTGGTGAGGTAGATATCTCCCTGTATCGAGATGATTTAACAGAGTTAAGCCAAACACCACAAACAACAGGAATTAACCTACCTGATAACATCCAAGACTACATTGTCATCCTGGTGGATGATGTCATCTATACAGGACGAACAATACGCGCTGCCATTGACGCCGTCTTCTCCAAAGGAAGACCAAAGGCAATACAACTAGCTGTATTAATTGATCGTGGACATCGTGAGTTACCAATACGACCAGACTTTGTCGGTAAGAATGTACCGACATCACGTGATGAGATGATTGATGTTTCTATCCTTGGTATCGATTCTGAAACCAGTGTTAAATTGTATAAGCTTTCCTAAAAAACATCGGAACATATCCGATGTTTTATAATGCGCTAATACCAGCCTTGATTGTTTCGTAATCAGCTTCTGTGCCTTGACCATCAACCTTAGCGATTAGTACACCACCAAACTCCTTGACAACCTTATCACCCGCAAAGGCAAACGTCTCCGCATGTCGAGCCATAGAGCCAGTCGCAACAACTCCCTTAAGACCTTCTTTATTGTTGTCTAAGAAACTTTCAACCACACCAGGTATTTCTCCATAGCCATCTGTATAAGTGAATAGTACATAATCACCATCTACCTTTTCACTTCCATCAACAATCAATAAAGCATCTGTATATCCTAACTTCTCTTTGACTAGGATATCTGTGTTTCCCATTCTAGTAGCATAAACAATTTTCATGATATATTCCTCCTTAATTAGTTATAACTAACTTATGACTATAAGTTATCATTTCTAATCAGGAACTACAAATGAAATGCTTCTAAGACTTATCAAGATTTAACTTTGTAAATACAGGTTGTAAAAAGCGCATCAACATTGGTAGTACAACACCAGCCACCAACATTTCAAGAAGACCATTGCTGGTGAGTACCACAAGAATCACAGCCCCTACCGCTACACCTGTTACCTGTGCATACGTACCACCAAAGAAAACCCATATCATACCCATCACCATCAGTGTATGTAGTAAAGTCATACCAATCGCAATGACACTCGTCGCAAGCATCTTATTTTTGGTTAATTTCTTAGCATGTCTATATAACAAACCTGATAAGTATCCAAGTAAAATTCTAGGCACAAAGGCAATCACCAAACTCCAGAAGTTTCCATGGATATTCCCTAGGGAATAAAACGGAGAAAAACAAAAGCTCGTAATGTTTGGCGCAAACGTAGCCTTTAAAAAACTCGTTAAGCCAAACACAAACCCCAGTATAGAACCATGAACCTCACCCAGTAACATCCCTGCAAAAATAACTGGGATATGCATTGTTGTAATAGAAATAAAACCCAAGTTCAAATATCCAAGCGGCGTAATCGATAAAATAATTTCTATCGCAACAAACATACTTAGAATAGTCATCTTCTGGATTCTTGTTTTATTCCCCATAACGATCCTTTCTTACCCATTGAAACCCCACTATATAGTGAGGTTTCAAAGTTATGCGTTTAATTTCTTTTCGATATCTTCGATATCGCTCTTCAACTTCTCAATGAAAGCTTTCTTATCTTCTACTTGACGTTGAATACTGCGAATTTTTTCAAAGTCACTTGTTTCATATTCCATCTCTTGTAGAGAGTTGATTTCTTCTCTGATGACAGGAAGTTGAGATTTCTTGAATTCATAAGTTTGCTTCAGACGAGCTTGACTCTCTTCACGTTTTGCATTCCAGAATACTTCCTTGGCAGAGTTGAATTCATCCCATAGGGCATCATTCTTACTGTTACCGGAATATCCAGCTGCACGCCATTCCTTATCAAGCTGCTTCATACGATTTGTATTTTCTTGACCATACTCTTTCTTTGAAGAAATAGTCTTAGCTTCTTCAATGAGTTCCTTCTTTATACGGATACTCTCTTTTTGTTTTTCATCACGCTCTGTAAAGAAAGCATTTCTTTGATCATAGAATCCTTGGCGTGCATCATTAAACGCATTCCAAAGTTCATCATCCTTCTCACGACCAGCACTACCAACAGCCTTCCAAGCATCCATTAATGCATTCATCTTCTCAGAAGTTGCACGGAAATTATCAGTTTGCTTCGCTGTTTCTTTTACTTGGTTGATTAATTCTAACTTCTTAGCTTCATTTTCAGTATGTACCTGTGTGAGGTTATCAAAGTAATTACGACGTTTGTCGTTGAACTGATTGCGATATCCCTTGAATTGTTTCCAGAGTTCATCATCCTCAACCCCAGCATTACCAAGCATATCCCATTCATCCTGAAGGTCTCTAAATGCCTGTTGTGTTTCTTTCCAACTAGAAGAATCTGCGATACTAGCTGCCTTTTCTACAAGCTTCTTCTTTTCTTGTGCATTTTGTTCCTGATGAGCACTTCTTTCCTTAAACTTTTCTAGTGTCTTGCCAAACCATACAGCGTATTCCGCATCTTTTGGTGTCTTCCAGTCTTCGATTGCGTCATATTGTTTGCGAATCTCTTCGAACTCTTCTACAGATACGACATTCTCAGCTTGACGGCATAACTCCTGTTTCTTACGAAGATCATTCTCCATATCCTCTAAAGCAGTTGCCTGGTGAGATGTACCATACTCCACCTCAGTTGAGCCAGCCTTCTGTAGAGAGAACATTCTGTATTCGCCATTTACTTCAATACCGAACCATCTACCATGGCCATCGTTTACGCCTTCTTTTGGCAATACTGCATTTCCTTGGTCATCCTTAGCACCGTATAATACTTCTACTACTTTTCCATCAAAGGTTTTATGTGTCTTATAACTCACCTTTGCAAATTTCTCATCAAATCCTTCTAGTGTCTTCCAATCCATGGATTTACCTCCTATGTTATCTAATCTTAAAATCTCTACTGACTATTATACATGATAATCACTACGTTTGATGTTCACGTTTTACATGTTCATAAACAATTTTTGCAAGATCCTGTACATCCTCATGCATACCAGTACGCATCCACTCTGTATAAATATTAAATAGAGCACCTGAATAATAGTAAAGATGATACTTTCTCATCACATCCTCACCAGCTTGCAATACATACTGATCGATGTAGTAGTTAATCCCATCCTGTAAGATGGATGATAAGTTTGCTTGGTGTAGACATTCAATAAATCTTTGATAACTGCGGAAATACAAAAATCCAGCCAGTATCATTTCATAAGAACGCTGTTGTAGACCCTTAGATTTTTGTACCTGAACAAATTCATCCACAATCATCTTCATATAATCACTGAAGATCTCTCGCTTATTACTATAATTGCGATAATAGGTCATACGAGATACACCAGCCATCTGACAGATTTGTGTTACCGTAATCTCATCATATTCTTTTTGTTCCATCAAACGTATCAGTGCTTCACTGATACATTGACGATTAAATGCGTTTGTTTTTTCTTGTTGCATAAGTCTCCTAGTAGCTATTTTACCACAACTACCTTTGATAGCTGATTATCCATTGTCATTTTCATATCCAGCTTCCAAAGTAAAGATACCTGTATTCACTTTGAAATTAACATGAAACTTGTATGCATGGTTTCCTTTTTGACTCTCTAGTTCCATCAACGATTTACCATGTGAGGTAATCGTTGCTTAATACAACTGTGTTTCCATTTGATTGACATCAAATATCGATACCATCGCATTCTCAATCAGATACGATATCCATCTTTCATCTCATCAGTGGACATTCCCCATCTAATCTGATGATAATCAACACCCTGCTTAAGTTGGATAATCATATCCATTAGATAACATAGACGAAAAGCGTACATGGTTGCCATTTACAATCATCCGGAATGATCCATCTACCTCTATCATCCTTTTCAACCAATGGAATCACACCTGAAGCACAATATTGGCTTACTACTCTACTTGTACAATTCCATTTTCTACTCGCTTCTTTCGTGTTCATAGTAGATCTCCTAATTAGCCACATTATACCATTTCATGCATGGTAAAAGAAAAGATACCTCATAAGAAGTATCCAATCTTAGTAAATCCAGTTTTAAAACTTATAGTGAATGACATCTTTATATTGTTCAAATAGTTGCTTGTTCTTTTCATCACCACCATCGACATTTGCACTATAGAATACTGGCGGCGTAGAAATCCCGATGTCTACCAAGCGGTTCACTGTTTCTGAGTAAATCGTATTCAATAAGATTGATCCTACGACTGTTGAAGTTGGAGCACATTTTTGTGATGTATTCTTGATAGGTACACAGGCATCTCCAATTTCACCATGATTATCGAGAACTATATCGCAATACTCAAATAAGTTCTTACCATCCGGATGACGAGATGTAACTGATTTGGAATAAGTTAAATTAGTGATTCCAATGACTTTCATTCCAGCTTTCTTAGCTGATATCGCAATCTCTATTGTTACTGGGTTTCTACCAGATACCGAATGAACAATTAATACATCATTTTCTTTAAATGGATAGTTAGAAGCAACTAGTGTTCCATAGCCTAAACATCTCTCCATCTTACTAGTGAATGTAATTGGCTCTCTATCAACCATTGTCTCTTTTGCAAAGATTGGTGTAATTGGCATTAAACCACCAGCTCTATAAAATGACTCTTGTGATAATATGCCTGCATGACTTGCCCCAAAGATATAGATTGATCTTTTATTTGCGATTGTATCTGTCAGTAACTCAATTGCTTGTTCAATCGATTCATTATCCTTTTCTTCGATCATTTCTATCAGGTGCTTAATTTCATCAATATATCTATATGTCATACTCATATACCTCTAATGTACAAATGAAAAGCAGATTCTTTCTCGTTATACAAACAATCTAGCAATAATACCTTCAATAATTCCCCACAAGGAGAAATCCTGACCGCCATAAACTAACATCCACGGTTGAATAGTATGGTTGAAGAAATATGCTCCTAGTCCAACTAGCAGAACCATTACAACACCATTTACAGCTGTACCAATTATGCATCCACGTCTTCCGCCATATGCATTAGCTATAATTGCAGCACATCCATTTTCAAAGAAGCATGTAACCACTAAAGGAATCACAATTGTTGGGAAACGACCTGCAGTAATAATGATAGTAATTGTCGATGTGATCATCGCTACGATAAATCCAATGATTAGTGAATTAGGACCAAATCCAAAGATGACTGGACAATCTAATGCAGGAATTGCTCCAGGAACAACCTTCTCAGCAATGCCTTTAAACGCAGGTACGATTTCTGCAATCAACATACGTACACCCTGTAGCATTACAGTCATGCCAACACCAAAATAAATTGCATGAGTGAATAGATATGTGAAGAAACCAGTTGTACCACCAGCATATCCCCAAACTTCAGCAGGAACTAGACCTCCGCCTAAAAGAAGGAAATAGAGAATTATATAGACAAATGCAATTGTGATAGAACCAGTAATCGAAACTTCACGTAAAAATCCTAGTGGTTTTGGTACCTTAATATCTTCCATGCTTTTTGATGGATCGCCAACTACTTTTGCAATACCTGCTGATATTAGCGAAAGAGTAGTTGTAGGGTGTCCAATTGTAAAATCATCCTTTCCAGTAACTTTTTTAACTAATGGATGCATTAAGTTTGGTGCTATTACCATATATAGCGCCGTGAAAATAGCAGCTAATAATATTAATTTACCACCAGTTAAACCTGCATCAACACCGGCAGCTATAAATACAAATGGGAACCAATATAACATGTGACCTGTTAAGAATACTGATTTCCACTTAGTAAATCTCGCAACTAGTAGATTAATACCAAATGCAACAAGCATAACGATACCAATTTGTGTTCCGTATGTTGCTCCAATCTCAACTGTAGCTGGTGGTGTTGCTTGTGCAGGTAATAATGCATTAAATGCTTCAGAAATACCACCAATCGAATTACTAATAATTAATCCCGTTCCGGCATTCAATACAAAGAAACCAATTGCTGTCATTAGAGTTCCGCGAATAATATCAGAAATAGATCTCTTTTGCAAAATCAATCCAATCATCGCTACCAATGCTAAGAAAATAGCTCCTTGTCCAAATATTTCATTAATCACAAAATTCAAGATACTCATAAACCTTCCCCCTTTCCTATTCTGTTTATGAATTCAATGAATTAAAATACGATGTAACGTGCGTCTCAATTTCAGAACTGTCCATAAAATTATCAACAATGATAATTGGTACTTCAGCTCTGTCACTAATTCTTTCTGCTAAATCTCTAGAGATAAAAATTACATCACACGGGTTACTCAAACAGGTCCCAACATCACCCGTAAATGTTTCGGCTTCCAGACCATTCTTCTTGAGTACATCATCAATCGCCATGCGTAGCATTAATGACGATCCGCACCCAAAGCCACATACGCACTGAATTTTTGGCACTGACATTAGATTTCTTCCTCCTTTCTGTCATTCAACAATAAATACATCTCATCAATTGTTTTACAGTTCTTCATTTTTTCTATGATTCCTTTTTGCATTAACACTCTCGCAACTCTCTGCAAATATGCCATATGTCCTTCTTTATCCACACAGGATAAACACATGACAATTGATACAGGATCATTTGGGCTTCCAAACGAGACAGGTTTTTTCAAAGTGATAATCGAAGTTGCAGTATTTATTACTTCAGGTGATGGGGCAGCATGCGCCATTGCAAAACCTTTTGTCAGTACAATATAAGGCCCCATTTCTAATACACTATTAATCATTTCATCAATATAAACTTTTGTTATATTACCAGTCTCTACAAGTAAACTTCCCGCAGCTTTAATTGCCTCTTTCCAATCATTCACCTCCATATCTAGTAAGATGTTTTCTCTTCTAATTAGTTCTTCCATGCTTTAAACCTCTATACACTATGCAAATTAATTACTATTTCTTTTGTAATACCATCTGAAGCTAATATCCTACGATTTGATTCTTTAGAAAGAATATCCACTAGATCCAGCATCAATGTTGTTTCTTTATCCTTGTTGCCAATAACAACTATATTTCTAACTATCTTTGCATTGTGAGCACCAAATACAATTGGCTTTTTCAATATAAGTAATGCCATGCAATTATCAATGACACCATCCTCGCTTCCAGCATGTACAAATGCCGTTTCAGGAATCAATACCATATACGCTCCAAGTTGATATACTGCATCAATCATCTTATGGATATATCGTTCTTCTATCTTTTGATTCACCAAAAGTGGATTAGCCGCCAATTTTATTGCATGTTCCCACGTATCACATGATTCTATAATTTGAACACAATTATCATCCATTAAATTTCCAATTGTAATCTCATCTGGATCTCTAGTCGTTCTATACTTCCGCAAAAATTCATTACACATTTTTGCGTATGACAGTTGAGATATGGCCGATCGGATTTTGTCTAAATCATCAACATTTAATAGTGGATTAACCATAATTCTTTGTTTTGTACTAAGATTTAATTCTGCTGTTGTAACAATTAAATCTATCTCATTAATTTTTTCGAATTTTGATAATTCTTCTTTAGAAATTGGGCCAAATAATTTGCAATCAGAAAAGTTTTGATCGAGTCGACTGTGTAATATTGTACTCGTAGTATTACCGTACGAACATACCACCAAGATATTAATCACCAATTTTATCTTTAAACTAGATTCATATGCACTTGCTATATACATAGCAATATATGCCATTTCATTCTCATCAAAATTTAAACCATATATTCTTTCACACTCTAATAGTTGAACTTTAGTATATTCATATATTAAAGGGATCATGATTTTGATTTGCTCTAACAACTCATTTCCAATTGGAATCTTATTTTTAATACGATATATAGCAACACTCAGGTGAGAAGTTAGTCCTTTAATAAACTTTTCTTTTTCATCATTTTTCAATGGATGTAATATCTCAAGTTTCTCCATTAGGTAATTAGCAATCGAAACTGACTCTTCACTTGTATCAAGTACATTGCTATTATTCTTAATCTTTGCTCCCATCAACAAACTAGTGATGTATATTTTTTCAATATAAGAAATAGGTAGTAAATCTAAGGTCTCATAATACGCTTTAAACATTGGATATGACTCAGTGATCATTAATTGATTATTTAGATCATTATCATCAAATGTTCTCCCTTTTGAAATTTGATAAAGTCCAAAACATATTTCAATTTCTAACAGAGTTATCTCGAGAAAATGTATATTTAATCTTTTTTCAACATGACTGATAATTTGCTTTGCAATAGTTATGTTTGGCTCACAATAGCAAAAATGTAGTCTATTAAGAATTTCCTGATTCAAATGTCTGCTAAATAACAAATTATTAAAAGCATTTCTAAAATCAAATTCGCTCCCTTTCAACAAGAGACCTTTACCTTTTTCCTTTACTATTTTTAGATTTAAGGAGTTAGCAATTTTTTCTGTCTCCTTAAAGTTGTTGATAACTGTTTGTCGACTAACTTTTAAATCATCAGCAAGAGACTGATAAGTTCTCGAATGATATTCCAATAATTTAATAATGATCATCCAATTTCTTTCTTCTACAGATAATTCTTCAATTTCCCCTTGCAATGTATAAATTTCATGTAATTTCTGCAAATCCTCTTTATGAATTCCATAACCCGTTTTACGTGAAAACATCATATGTATTCCATAACTATCAAAGTAGGATTTTACCTTTTTCATATCATAAAGAATTGTTCTACTACTGACTTCAAAAATTTGTGACATACTTTGCACTGTCAGAGAATGATTATTTTCAAGAAGCATTCTGATAATCTCAGACTGCCTTTTATTTGTTAAAAACATAGATGGCTCCTAACTTTCCTAAATCATAATATTTCCAGTGTATCTCATCAATAACAATTTTTTTCAATTTTCCATGCAAGCTTTATTCTTATCATCTATATTTTGTTCTTTTTTCATGCATGTTAAATGATTTAACATGCATTCATATTATTAACTAATAGTTCTCGCAGGCAAAAGAAAAGATACCTCATAAGAAGTATCTAATCTTTGTTATTTAACGATGTTCTTTGTAGTACCTGTTGTGAGTACTTCATTGAAGTTATCCATGGAGTATTCAATCATGTTAGCTAGTGCCTCATCTGTATTGGAACCGATATGAGGTGTAACAATGACTTTTGGATACATCTGTACTAACTCACGTACACTTTCATCTGGAATTTCTTCCGCACTGTTAAACTTCTTGAAGAAGAACGCTGTTTCATTTGCGAATACATCTGTTCCATATCCACCGAGTTTACCAGATTTTAGAGCGTCGATGATTGCTTGATTATCCTGCAATTCACCACGTGCTGTATTTAAGAAGATTGCGCCGTCCTTCATCTTACTGAAGAATTCTGCGTTTGCCATCTTATCATTCTTGCCTGGAAAATATGGTACATGCAAGCTTACGATATCGCATTGTGCTAGTAGTTCATCTTGAGATACATAGTCAAGAACTTCTCTACATGCATCATTTTCGTAGACATCGTATCCTAGTACCTTCGCACCTAATCCTTTGTAGAGTTTTGCTTCTGTAAATCCAATTCTACCTGTACCGATAATACCGACTGTGCAGTTGCGGATTTCCTTTGAGAAGTATGTAGGAGATACAATAAAATCTCCCTTGGCTGTTGCGCTTGTTGCGGCAGCTGTATGACGTAGTAACATCAATCCCAATGTGAGTGATAACTCAGCGATTGCGTTTGGTGAATATCCTGGTACACGAGCAACCATCAAACCTAACTCTTCAGCAGCTTTAAGGTCGATGTGGTTATAACCAACGGAACGTGTAAATACATACTTGATTCCGTATTCTTTAATCTTTTCAAGATTCTGACGATCACCTACGCAATTACCACGCATTAATACTGCATCTGCGCCTTCACATTCTGTGATGTTCTCATGTGTTGTTAGTCCTTCTACAAGCTTTAAATCATATCCATACTTGTTATACTTTTTGAAGAATTCGACTTCGTTTGGACGAACACCATAACATACAACTTTAAATGACATACTTTAATTCCTTCTTCCTTTTATTACTTATATTCTAATCTATTAAAAGATACCTAAATGTCCAATCATCTCTACCACAACAATCCATACAGGGGCCATAATAACAGCCACAAGTGTTGCGATTAATGAAGTATTAGATGCTAATAGCGCACCCTTGTCAAAACGGATTGCATATGAAGCAGCTACCGTAGCTGGAGGTGTTGCCATCATGATTACTGTTGTTCCAAGGGAAACTAAGTTAACAGGTAGAATATGTGTAACTGTTAATATAACCAACACAACAATATTGATTGCAGGAACAATTAACAACTTAACGATAGTATAGTAGATCGCTCTCTTGTCAGTCATCGCATCCTTGAAGCTTACGGAACCTAGTGTAGAACCGATTGCCAACCACGCTAGTGGAGAAGCTAGACCTGCAAGATATGTAAGAATCTTCGTAATCTGTGGCGAAGTTACATCCAAACGCATAAAGGAAACGGTTTGATTTACAACCTCACCTGAAGCATTTGTGACCGCAACTGTTACCTGTGGTAGATAACCTTGTGCTAACCATAGGAATAAACCTAAGAATGTTGCGATAACAATTGGATTTAAGAACATGGAACGAAGATTCTTCGTTGTCATCTTCAATCCACTCATCTTGATATATCCATAGGAGTATAAGAAGATACGATATCCAATATTGAAGATTGATGCATATAACGCACCCTCTGCACCATAGATTGCACTGACAATTGGAATACCAAAAAATGTTGTTGATCCAAAGATACTCAATACACGTAAAGTATCTTTTTCATCACCTTCATACTTGTGATATAGAGGTATTGTTACAAATATCAACAATACATAAATGAGAATACCCCAGATTAATACATTCAATCCCTGTGTGAATGTCTCTGGTTTGATTGGTGCCATAAACGAATTAAACGCTAATGCCGCAACCGAAACTGATAGTACTACTTTTGTTAAAACCTTGGCTGTTTGATCATCGAATATTTTCTTACGACGTAAGAAGTATCCTAACAGGATAATCACTACGCTTGAGATAATAGCCGAATTGATTCTTTCATTTGATAATGTCGTTGCAAATATATCAAAGAAATTCATCGTTAAATCCCCCTTCTTTCTGATAAATATTTTCATATTTACGCATGTAGTATAGCAGAGGTATTTTTTGATTTCAATCATTGATAAAATAGTGTAAATACTAACAAATATATTGTTAACGCTTTCATACATATAAACATGCATGCATATTAAAACCTCTCCAATATTACACTAGAGAGGTTTTAACTTAGAACACTTTTCCGTTAGAAACAAATTCATCTTTCATGTATGTCTTTGCGATACGATCATGAAAGAAACGATACTGTCCTTTATCCAGTAATGCAAATATCAAGGATGCGATCGCTGTGATTGCACTGATTGCATAGATGATACGACTAATACTTCCAGCTTGGAAGATACCAAAGAAAACACCATTGAGGATAACCGCAAATGCATCATAGAAGATACCTTCACATACAAGCGATCCTACATAGTAGCGTAACAGGAAATCTTTGAAGGTTGCTGGTGTGGCATCTTGTCTTACAACCTTTACCTGCATGACTTTTTGCATCATAGTGGAACCACCAGTGATCTTTGCAGGTAAAAACACAAAGTAGAAACCATGCACTACCAATACACTGATCAACAATATAATAATCTGACCGGCTGGTATGTTTTCAAACCCCTTTAGTACTTGGATATCTCCCTTGTTTAACATTCCGTATACAATACCTGTTACAAACAAAGATAGTCGATTGGTCACAATGTAATCAACGATGAATGCGAGTGCTCTTCTGCCGAGATAAGAATTTTGATTTTTCGTCACTGCTTGGGTGGATGTTACTCTCTTTTGTTTAGCCATGCGTTATCCTTCCAAGTATGCGATTTCTTCTTCAGCAATGAGTTTCAGTGTTTCCACACTCATCAGCTGGTCTTCTGCATGTACCAACAATAGATTGACTTGTACACTTTCCTCATTGGCTTCTTGTGTAATTAGTTGTGCATGTGCTTCGTGTGCTTTGTTGAAAAACTCATCACCATCCGCAAAATATTTCTTCGCATCTTCTAATTTTTTTCGCTTTGCGTTACGATAGCTTTGTAAAAATGAATTTCTAGCTTCTCCCACAGATGCGATAATCTTAAAGCATACTAATTCTAATCCTTCCATATTACTTACCTCTCAATTTTTCTGCGACTTGTTTTACTAAATCTAAGCTGACTGCTTCATAGTCATCTTTGTTGTGGAATGCAAAGGATACATTTCCTGTTGTCGTTGTTGGATCAATTTCCCACATCTTACAACTGCTATGAAATTGATGCATGCATGTATGTTCACGCAATTCATTGATGTTATTTGCGTTAACACCACTTCCTGCCAGCAGCTGAATCTGTTGTCCATACTTAGCTTGTAGTGTTTTTAGCATGTCTTTTCCTTCATACGCTGTTGGTTGTAATCCACTTGTTAGGATACGATCAACACCACACTGTATCAATTGTTGAATTGCGGTATTAGGATCAGATACACAATCAAACGCTCTATGGAATACTGCATCCCCTTGGTAGCGATGTACAAGTTCTACCATCTTCTTTGTGCTTTCTACATCGATTGTGGCATCTTTATTTAAGAATCCAAATGAGATGCCATCTGCACCATGTTTTAACAGTTCTTCTGCATCTTTGAACATCACTTCTTTTTCTATCTCATTGTAACAAAATCCTGCAGCTCTTGGACGAACCATGCAGACAATTTTAATTGTAGTTTTTTCTTTTACCATCTTGAGTGTACTGATGGTTGGAGTTAATCCACCAATGGAGAGTGCACTGTTTAACTCTGCTCTATCTGCGCCTCCAAGTTGTGCGTTGATACAATCTTGTACGCCACCTGTACACACTTCAAATACATAGTCTTTCATTCTTCTATCGGTACTATCCTTTCTTTCATATAGTTATCCATCCACTCTTGGCTTGCGGGATAGATTTCTGTTTGATTTCCAACTGGATTTGCTAGGTATACAATTGGTTCTTCTCCTTGGCGATAGACGACAAATGAGAAATTCTTGATATTGGTAGCACAACCAAAGTTACCATCTTTATCGATTGCGACCACACTTAAATCGCCGGCAAATCCTCTTGATTTCTTGAGCTTCGCATCTAATTCATTGACTGTCTTTTGGCAAGCTTCTTGTGGGGATAATCCCTCTTTCATCTTACGTACAATCTCATAAGAGATACATCCCTTCATCAAGTCCTCACCAAGTCCTGTAGCAGTCGCTCCACCGACTTCAGAGTCCGCATAGAAACCTCCACCAACAATTGGGGAATCTCCGATACGTCCAGCCTTCTTCATGAATAGTCCACTAGTGGATGTTCCAGCAACGATCTTTCCTTGGCTATCTAGTGCTACCTCACCAACCGTATCATGACCATCATATGGTTTTAGCTCTTCTTCTTTGAGAAGTTTGATACGCTTGCGATAGTGAATTTTCGCTCTATCCGTCAACATGGTCTTTCTTTCAAATCCTTTTTTACTTGCGTACTTCTCTGCACCTTCTGCCACAAGTACGCAATTGACGGTATCCTTGGATAAATCCTTTGCGATGGAGATTGGATTGGCAAAGTCCTTAATACCTGCTACAGCTCCCATTGCCATGGTACTGCCATCCATATATCCTGCATCAAGCTCTACAACCATCTCTTCATTTGGCAAACCGCCATATCCTACGGATTTGTAGTATGGGAAATCCTCCACACATCGAATCGCATGTTCAATCGCTTCGCCACTGCTCTTTCCTTCTTGTAATAATTTTCCTGCTTCACTGACACCTTCCAGTGCCATGCGCCATGTCGCAATCATCGCCCACATAAGCTACCTCCTAGTCAATTGGCTTACGGTAGAACCCACCATAGAAATCATCCGTACGATATACATTGATAATTGCATGGGGATCTACCGATAATATTAATTGTGCAATCTCCTTTACTTCTAAAGTCGATACAACGGTATTTAACATAAAGTTCTGTTGATGAGAATATCCACCATAGCTTTGCCAAACAGATATACCATGGCGATACTTCTGCGTATATTTCTTAACAATCTCCTCTGGTTTTGTACTGGTAATTTGAATTGTACTGCGATCATACCGATGATACAAACTATCAATTACCTTGGTCGATACGAACTGCATAATGATTGAGTAACATGCCATCTTCCAACTAGACACGAAACCAAACACACATAACAAGATACAGTTGTATACAAAGACATAAAACCAAATACTTTTTCCAGTTTTATTCGATACATACAAAGCGATAAAATCAGTCCCACCAGTACTTGCATTGGCATATAAGGCACATACAATACCAAATCCATATACCGCACCACCGATGATAATATTCAACATCATGTCATTAAATAATATTTTGAACCGAAATATAGATAAGAATATTGACACACAAACAAATTGCAAAGATGATAATACTGTAAACTTAAACGAAATCGATTTACCACAGAGGATCGCTACTGGTAAATTTAACAAGACAATCATCAATGAAATCGAGATATTGATATTGTTTAAAGCACCAATATGATTGATCAATATCGCCAGACCAGTAAATCCACTGGATAAAAGACCTGCTGGTTTTAAGAGTACTTGTAATGCATAAGTTTGTATCAAAGCAGATAAAACAACAAGACAAAGACTGATTATAAAACGTACCCATTGTTTTTCTTGATAGCTTAACAGTCTTTCTTTCATGTATACCTGCCTTCTATTCTAAGTTTATATTACTCAATTCTTGTATGAATTAACACGCATTGTTTTCCTACTATTAGGAAAAAAGGGGATATCATATGAACAAACGCCAAGAGAAAATGATTCGTATTCTACACGAAGAAAATAAATGGTTCACTGCCAATGAACTGGCAAAGCTTTTATCCGTTTCCAATCGTACAATACGTTCGGATATCGACACCATCAATAAGACGACCACTCATAAACTCATTCAATCAAATCTGAGAAACGGATACGCTATCATTGAGGAAAATTACAAACAATTCCGAGTAGAATATCAACATACACTCAGCACCTCATTAGATCGTAATCTATTTATCTTAAAGACTTTACTTCTATCGCGAGATTCTGTTTTCATTCCTACTCTTTTAGGCCGACTATGCATATCTGAATCCACATTGGATACCCATCTAAAAGAGATACGAAAACAGCTAACACGCTACCAAGACATCAAGCTGAAAAAAGCAGCCAACTATCTCATCTTACTTGGCCCAGAAAATGAAATACGTAAGCTATATAAACATCTTCTCATTGATGAAACCAACCAGAACTTCTTAAACATCAATGAGCTAGCAAACCTATATCAAAACTTCGACTTACTCAAATGCAAACAAGAACTAGAAGCACTGCTCGAACAACAGCATTACGATATTAACGCCAATGCACTACCTTCAATTTTATTGCATATCAGTATCTCCATCGATAGAATCCTGAGTGGCAAGTATATTGAATCTATCTACTCCAGCAGTAAACTACACGATGCGGTTGAGTATGTCATTGCCAAACAGTTCTATGAACGCATCGCCAAACTCTACCAAGCACAAATCGTAGAAAGCGAAGTCATCATCCTTGCATTACTGTTGATGGGCAACAGTAATACCAAAGTCAACGAAACACAGATTGCCAACTACATGCCAGATGGCTTGTTATGTAGTGATATAGTCAGTGAACTGATTGCCTTTATCTATGGACATCACGGCATAGACTTCTCCAAGGACGAAGACTTTAGACTAGGGATTACACTTCACTTACAATCCTTAATCGAACGCAGTATCTCCCAAGCAAACACCACCAACTTATACCTACAAGAAATCAAACGAAAATTCCCATTGATCTTTGAGGTAGGTGTCAGTGCAGCTTCCTTCTTATCCAAACGACTACACATCGAAATCAGTGAAGATGAGATTGGATTTATTACATTACATCTCGGTATGGCATATGAACATACTTACCACTCACAAAAGATTCGTACTGTGTGGATATACCCACTCGGAGAAAACGCCTTCTTTCATCAACGCAGAAAGATTGAGACCATCTTCTATGAACATATTGAGATTATCAACGTCTACGCATACTTCCAGGAAGAGTTGATATTACAGGATCAACCAGATTTAATCGTATGTTCCATGCCATTACGGCATAAGTTATCCATTCCAACCGTCGAAATTTCTCTTCTATGTTCAAAAGATGATGAAGCCAAACTATTTTCAACCATCCATGAAATTGAAAAGAAGCGTATGCAAAAGACATTCCATACAAACCTGAATGGATTAATCACAGAGAAACATTTTTATATCCATCAAAACTTTGATACACCGCAAGAGATTATCTCGTTTATGTCTCTTAAATTAAAAGAGGATGGTATCGTAACAGATTCATTCTATGACTCCGTCATGCAAAGAGAAGCACTCTCACCAACCTCTTTTAACTTTAATTTTGCGACACCACACCCAATTGATTCAACATGCATGCAATCAGCGATTGCGATTATGTTGTTGGATAAACCTGTATTATGGGGCAGTTATGAAGTACAACTTGTTTTCTTACTGGCGATTGATCAACCTGAAACCATCAATATGAAACCATTCTTTGATTGGGTAGCTTCATTAAGTGAAGACTATGAAAAACTATCCCACCTAATCGCCAGTAACTCCTTTGAAGAATTTACTTCATACTTAGTCTAGTCATCCCTAGCAGGATCTGTATACAACTCAAAGGAAGTCATATACCCATCTTTAACAAGGATATACGTCGGATACCCCATGGTAGGTTCCTGATGTACATATCCTTTTTTGATTGTGATACTACGATTCCAATCATACTTTAGATAATCACCACTACTCAGATACTCATCATACTTGCTAGAACTAGCATTTTCTTGTCTAACGTACAGATCATATCCAGCTTCATGTATCTGTTCTGCAGTTGTCTTGTTCATGGTCATCGTTAGATGATCTACCTGAATACTTGGAGCCTTTGGTGGTAAACCGATCATGTAATACACAAATACAAAATACAAGAAAATCAAAAACGTAGCTAATACCACCATTAAAGAATGCCCTGTACGCTTACGTGCATTAAAAATCGATACACCCAAAGGAATGATAATAGCTCGAGAGATGACTTCTGCACTTTGTCCACCAAGATGAAAAACATCAAACAAGAATAAACCACTAATCACCAGTAATAACCCATATACAACTATCTCACCCAAAGAGAATCAACTCTGTCGATCTTGTGTATTGACTGCCTCATCAATCACTCTTGTACCATCTGATTGTGTACGTGTAATGTATCGATAGAATAGTGCATATAACAAGATATAGAAGATACCCAAACCTACAAACGAACCGATAAATATGCATCTCGCACTCATATATCCTCCTACTCAAAACTTAAAAGGGATATTGTCATCCAATGACTATATCCCTTTTATATCTCACTACATCACTATTAATTCGTGAAAACAAATCTTTGCCAAGGTTGTAAACAATCTAGAATGAATTGTTCATCCTCACGGATATGACCAACAACATTCGTTCTACCATCGTTATCCATATCCGTCAAAGCAATCTGAAGCTCACCAGCATAACTGCCATATAAGCTACTATCAATCAAGATATCACCACGACGAATCTTATTTGGTGCATTGAAGACATCAAACTGATGCCCTCTATACTTCACGCGACTTTGGCTAGAGCGTATGTAACATGGATTCACATCCCCACGATAACAATGTAATTCCTCAAGTACAATCTTCTTTTCTACCTCTGGGATATTATCTTCTAACTCCACATGGAAATTAACAACATCCAAGCGTACTTTCTTTAAAGCTTCTACTTCTTCCTTGGATGGATAGCAATTGGCAATGATGATATCATCAACACTATCTAACGCAACCAAGTGCTTGAGTTGTACATCAATTGGTAGATGGCGATGCATCTCCAAGGTGACTAACCCATCCGTTGTAGGCCATGGTCCAAACGCACCCTTTTGTAGTGTACCGATAAAGGCTGCAGTTGTTAAACCATAGCTTCTAAATTTCTTAGATGTTTCCACAAAGAAATCTAAATCCAATCCAGAGTGGTCATGCGGATAGAAGTTATGGCAGGCACATAGTTGATAGCGATTTGGCTTAAAATCCATAATCGTATCAATCGTATGTGTATTCGTACTCATATTAATCTCAACCTTTAATCCATATGGATTATAAGTCATCGTCGCTTCCTCAAAACCAGTAAAGCCACCATCCATACGAATACCATCTGCATGAATATCATGGAAGAAACGCAAATCCGTATAACTGATACCTAAATCCCGAAATACATTTGGATTGACATCCAAGATAATCTCATAGCCTAACTCTTTGGCGTATGTATGAATCTGTGTAAAATCCTTCTTGATTTCATCAGCTGGTTTATTCACCGATAACAAGCAAGAAAAGATTCTTGAGGCACCGATATCACGCATCTGTTTTAAGTAGGCAAAGATTTCCTCAATTGTACTCTTTTCTGGATAAATTGAAATTCCTAATTTTCTCATACTTTCTCCTTATAGTGGATTCTTTGGAATTTGTTGTGTACATAACCGATAGAGTGTCCATGCATATATTTTTGCATAGGCAACCAGATCATCGATATTCACCCACTCATTTGGCTGGTGGGCAATCCCATTTTGTCCTGGGAAGCTTGGTCCATATGGGATGATTGAATCACATACATGTGCATATGTTCCACCTGTTGTAGTTGTAGGCTTGCATGTAGTATCTGTAGCTTCTTCATATGCCTTCTGCATGGTCTGTACCAACCACGAATTCTTGTTGTGTAAAACAACAGGAGAATTCGAAATCACCTTAACAGTTAAACCAACAGCTCTTTTACGTATACGATCGATGATATCATCGATATCACAAGTTGGATAACTGAGTGAGAAGCGAATCCCCATTTGGTGATCATCATACAGTAGATTTTTACTACGTATCTTCATTTCACCAAAATCATCATCTCTTACATCAATCTTTAAGCGATCACCATTACTATTTGCGTTCATGAAGTACATATTCGCAAAATCAACAAGCTTATCACACGCACCCCAAACCTCAATCACAGCTCTACCACGCTCGCCATAAATCGCCGGGAATTTATTATCCGGTGTAAATCCAACAAGAGGTTTTTGTTCATGTTGTAAGTAGTAACGCATATCATCCATGCCAGTCTCTTCATTCGTGCCAAAGATGATGCGTATCGCAGTCTTTGGCTCAACACCTAAATCCTTGAGTGCTAACATGCCATACATCGCTGAAATCAGTGGTCCTTTATCATCCAAAGCACCACGTCCCCAGATTCTTCCATCATGAATCGCTGCTGAAAATGGAGGATCATTCCATCCTTCGCCAACCTCAACAACATCTAGATGACCAACGATACCGATATACTCCTCACTATTTCCAAAGGTACCATATGCCATATATCCATCGACATTCTTTGTCGATAAACCCTCTCTTTGACAGATGGCTAATGCCTTTTGTACCGCATCATTGGGACCTTTACCAAAAGGCATCCCCTCTTGTGGTGTGCCCCTTGTCGAATCAATTTGAACCAGGGCACAGATATCATCAATCATATCCTGTTTACGTTTTTCAACTTGGGCAAATATCTCTTCTTTATTCATCATTCACCTCTATAGAGATGAAGCCCAGACTTTCTATTGTCCAGGCTTTCATCTTAATAACAATATTCCTCTTTTACTTTTGCAAGATTTTCTGGATGATTCACGGATGTATCAATAAACTTAGCCATGTTTTCAAAGGATTCACTCAAACCTGTGCCGCCCTTCTTAGGCATCTTCAGGATTGCGATATCATCCTTAAACCGGTCAATGATATTCTGATTTTCAATTGCCATCATACTCGCAGTTTTCACAGTTGTCTTTTCCGTGATTAACTTTGCGGTATTTGCGGCCATCTCACTAAATTCAGGGAAGTTAAAGCATGGTCCGCATAATGCAAAATCAGGACTTAACTTCTTAACCATCGCAGCAAGCTTTGTGACAACTTCCTCTTTATTTTGTTTGTAGTAATCCATACCACAATACAAAGTAGCCACAATCTCAGCATCAATCGCCTTTAGATGAGGTTCCAGCAACATCGCTGTTCCAGCAATCTCACGAGTGGCAGTTAATGCACAATCAGGATTACTCTTACCACCAGCTCCTGCTAAACCTGAATCAAATATCAATACAACTTTCATATTAGTCCAACTTCAAATCGTCAAAAGATAGATCATCCAATTCATCTTTCTTCTTATCGTTAGCTGACTTCATCTCTTCTTCTAGATACTTATTATCCTGCATCTTAAAGAATGGATAGTATACAGCCATGTTCATCAATAACATCAAGAACTGTAGAATAATAGCATTGATAGAACCTGTTGTTAAATAACCAGAGATAAAGATTGGTGTTGTCCATGATAACTGAACACCAGTGGTTACTGGGATGAAGTGAATCGCTGTAGCGATTTGTCCTACGATTGTATTTAATACAGGACATAGGATAAATGGAATGACCATGATAACATTCAATACCATTGGGAAACCAAAGATAATAGGCTCATTGATACCGAAGATACCAGCAGGTAGTGCCATTCTTCCTAAAGTCTTTAGACGCTTGGACTTTGCCATGAAAGTCATCATAATTACAAGACCTAATGTAGATCCTCCACCACCGAAGTTGCAGAAGAAGTCAGAGAATGCGGATGTAAATACATTTGTCATTGGTAAGCCAGCCTTGGCTAATTCATAGTTCTCCAATGTTAATGCCTTATGAATTGGCGCAAAGATTGTATTTGTAACAGCTGGACCATTGATACCAAAGAACCAGAACAATGTACTTAAGAACTGATAGATAACCTCAAATCCTTGAGACTTACCTAAACCTACAAGAGGTGCCTGCAATACTTCATATATGAATGCATGTGCATTACCAAATGAAGTATTTACAAATAACATATTCACAAAGAAGAATACAAGCATTGCAAGGCCTGCAGGAATTAAAGCCGCAAAGGAATCCATAACTGCTGGTGGAACACCTTCAGGAAGCTTAATGACCAACTTCTTCTTAATTGCAAACGCAAAGATTTCCGTCGCAACAATCGCAACGATCATTGCTAAGAAAATACCTTTAGTACCTAAATTACTGAACGCAAATCCACCGAATACCTTACCATCAGCATTTGTAAATGCTGTATGAGCCATAGGTGTAATCATCAAGAAGCATACAAGAGATACGACTGCGGATTCGATCTTGTCTACTCCCTTTTCACGTCCATATGCATAACCAATACCTAAAACAGATAGTAATGCATAGCAATCAAATGTAACGGATATAACTGCATCAAAATACTTCTCCCATCCCTCACCTGCAAATGACGCAATCATTTCTGACCAACCATCGATTGGGAAGTTGGAAATTAATAGGAATAATGAACCAACGATAACTACAGGTACTGCATACATGAATCCATCACGAATCGCGATTAAAACCTTATTCTTAGACAAGGCATCAGCGATCGGGATAAGAAACTTTTCTAAACCCTTCATCATAAAAATTATTTACCTTCGCTTTCTGCTTTCTTCTTTTTAATCTCTAAAATTGCTTGTTTTAGGACTCTTTCACCATCCATGTTACCGTAATCCTCAGAGTTGATAACAAAGATAGGCTTTCCCAGATGACCATATCGAGTAACGACTTTATCGTAAATGTGCTTTACCTGTGGTCCAAGTAAGATAGCATCTGGGTTCTGTTCTGTAATAATTTTGTCCAATAAATTATCAGAGAATGCTTTTACTTCCATGTTTAATTGATGCTCATCCGCAACTTTCTGCATCTTACTTGCCATCATGGAAGTAGACATACCTGCATTACAAAACAAATAAATCTTATGCATAATTTTAACCTCCTTTCGCTACTCTACCATTATCCTAAAGCACAACAACCATCCATTAACTTTAATTATCTTCCGCATACTAGGAAATCGTTACCCATCAAAAGTACAAACAAGAAATACCAAAAAGCAACCTCCCTTAGAGTAGGTTGGTATTGTAAATAATTGTAGGGTGGCACCCCCACCTGTAAATAATTGTAGGGTTTTCGAAATTTCACTGTAAATATTTATAGGGTGCCACATACAAATAGAACGCCTCCCTTCTTAGAATGGGCTTAAATCACATTTTAAGAAAGGAGGCTTTTTACTATGAATGATTACGTGTTCATTACACCCATGTAGAACAGATAGACCACTTAATTTACATTCTATAGTGAGCAATACCAATCAGTGTATTTTTAACGATATTGCTGTCGTTATCATAGAAACAGTCATCTCTATACCCTTATACTACTTAAGAGTTTTAGGTAATTATGACATGGTTTTTAATCGATATACTGACACTACTCATTTAGTGTTATGTTCATTAAACAATTACTATCAAAATAAAGTACAAGGACTCTTTAAAGGTTCAAAAAATGGATAGCAGCTTATCACTACTACCCACTTCCAATTGGAAAACCCTACATTTATTTACAGGGTTACCCTACAAATATTTACAGGTTTTATTTTTTGACCCTACAATTATTTACAATACCATTTTCCTTATAAGCGCATCAACTTTAATCCATATATTTGACTAAAAAGTTGAC